>JAUVMT010000008.1 GCA_030600085.1 Gemmatimonadales bacterium
TATCCCTCGCGGATGCGCACGAGCACCCCTCGCTCGCCCGGGCTGATCGCGCGATCCGGGCGATAGGATCGCCGGTAGAGAACGACGAAGCTATCGGCGCTAGCTGCGAGCGGAGTCGAGGGATCGACCGCAAGCAGCTCCTCTCGGGTCATCGCGTTGGCCACGAAGTCGAACTCCTCCAGAACCGTCGCTCTGCGGGCATGAAGCTCCGCATCGGAGGACGCAACGACCTCGTCCGCCGCCCGGAGCGCCTCGCGCACTTTCGAGAGCGGGACGCGTGCGGCGACCTCCCCGAGTTGGCGCCGATACTCGGGCGCGACAAGCACGCCGTGATCGGCGGAGAGCGCGACCATGTAACGATCCCGACCGACCGCATCATCCAGAAAGTCGAACAGGTCCCCCAACCCACGATCCAGACGGAGCAGGTTGTCCAGCTGTTCTCGGCTATGTGGACCGTACGTATGTCCGATCGGATCGGCCGCTGAGAGCCCGAGCGAAAGGAGGTCGACGCCCTCGCGCCGGCCCAGTCCGAGAGCTTCCACCCCAGCGATGGCGAAGGCGATCGAGGCCTCGTCCAGCATCGGGGTGCGCCAGAACCAGCCCATGAAGCCCTGCGTCCGCTGCGCCCACACCTCCTCCTCGACCGCGAAGGCGTGCGGGAAGGTCATGTACGCTCCCCGCCGCTCGTATGCCGTTGTATCGGGCCGCGATACGCCGGCGGCGGCGGCCGGCACCGCGCTCTCCCAGACCGAGTCGGCCAGGAGCGCCGCGAGTGGTCCCTCGTTGAAGCGGCGGACCCAATCCGGCATCGTGTCGCGGTAGTAGGTCGACGTCACGAATGCGGGCCCGTACTCGTCGAAGAGCACATATACGTGCCCCTTGCCGCGACCGGCCATCGGCACGGCGCCGCGGACCTTCCCGGAGACCGCCAACACCCGCGCGTCGGGATCCGCTTCCAGAAGCCAATCGGCCAGCGTGGTCGTCTCGAGAACCCTCGGCGAGAAACCCTGGCCCTCCGGCAGGCCGACGACATCCTCGGTGCCGTCGAGGAAGTTCTCGACGAGCACCCACTCATCGCCGTCCGGCTCACGCCAACTATTGCCGACGATCCCGTGGCGGTGAGGGTAGACCCCCGTGGCCACCGTCGTGTAGCCGGGCGCCGTGCTGGTCCTGGCGTGCTCGTGATAGGCCCTGGAGTATGCACGCCCTTCGTCCAAGAGCCTCCGGAACCCGCCGACGAAGAGCGTGTCGTAGCGGTCGAGCAGAAACTGAGGCAGCTGATCGATGACCAACAGGACGATCAGTCCGCTGAACTCCTGTGCTTGCTCGGCCTGCCTCTCTTCCGAGGCTTTCGGGGGGGCGCAGGACGCGACCGCTAGCAGGGCCGCGAGCAGGGCCGCGGTCAGCGCGGCGGCGGCGCACCTCCTCCGCGTGAGGCAGAGCCGAGAAGCGAGCGTCATCAGACCCCGCGCGCGCTCGGCTCCCAGATGAACTTGTGGACCTGGAGCTGGACACGAACCGGCAGGCCATCGGCGAGAACCCACTCGGCCAGCTCCCGCGGATCCTGGGACTCGAATTCAGGGGAGAGGTGCACGACGAAGCGGGCCAGGTCACGCTCTCGAACCTGCCGTGCCGCCCACTCGTAGTCCTCGCGGTCGGCGATGACGAACTTGAGCTCGTCTCGGTCCGGATCCAGGATGGCCAGGTTCCGCCAGTCGTTGGACGATTCCGCACCGCTGCCCGGAGGCTTGAGATCCACGATCTTGACCACTTCGGGAGGCACGCGGTCCACCGGGAGGCTGCCGCTCGTCTCGCAGAGCACCGTGTAGCCCGATTCCAGCAGCCGTCGGGCCAGATCGCCGATGTCGTGCTGAAGGAGGGGCTCGCCGCCCGTGAGCTCAACCAGCAGGCAGTCGCCGCCTATCCGCCCGACCTCTGAGAGGATCTCGTCCACGCCCATGTCGCGTCCGCCGTAAAAGGCGTACTCGGTGTCGCACCAGACACACCTGAGGTTGCACCCCGTGCTTCGAACGAAGACGCAAGGTTGGCCGGCGTAACTGGACTCGCCCTGAATGGAGTGGAAGATCTCCGTGACTCTCACGACGTGGGCCGGCCTCCCCCAGCCCCCAGGTGCCTCGAAACGAAGTCGGTCAGCAGGCCGAAGAGGTTGACGCGAGCCTCGGCGCCCGCGATGGCGTGAGCCTTGTTCGGGTAGATTCGCAGCGAGAACTGGCGGTTGGCCTCCTCGAGCGCCTGCGAGAGCTGCACCGTGTTCTGGAAGTGCACGTTGTCGTCTCCGGTGCCATGAACGACGAGGAGCGGGACCTCCAGCTTCGCGGCATGCGTGATCGGGGACCCGTCGTGGTATCCCTCGGGGTTCTCCTCCGGCGTGCGCATGAAGCGCTCCGTGTAGATCGTGTCGTAGAGCTGCCAACCCGTGACGGGGGCCACCGAGATCCCCATGGAGATCTGGCCCTGACTCAGGAAGGAGCTCAGGAGGGTCATGTACCCGCCGTAGCTCCACCCCCATATGCCGATTCGCGCAGCATCCACGTAGGGGAGCGCACCCAGCTGAGTCGCGGCCGCCAGCTGGTCCTCGGTCTCCATCCTACCCAGTTGCATGTACACCTGCTTGGTGAAGTCGCGACCGCGGCCGCCAGTGCCGCGGTTGTCCACACTCGCCACGATGAACCCCCTCTGCGCGAGCAGTTGGTGCCACAGGTGGCGGGTTCCTCCCCACCGATCGATGACCGTCTGCGACCCGGGCCCGCCGTATACGTAGAGCAGAAGCGGATAGGTACGGGCCGGGTCGAAGTCGGACGGCTTGATCATGTAGGCATGGAGCGACGATCCATCCGCCGCCTCGAGCTCGAAGAACTCCGGCTCGGCAAGCGAGGCAGAGTCGAGCAGTGCCGCGAGGGAGTCGTTCAGCTCCAGCTCTCGAACCAGAGAGCCGTCCGAGCTCCTGAGCTTCGTCGTGGTCGGTGTGGACATCGTCGAATGGCGATCGATGAAGAACGCGGCGTCCGGGCTGAACTCGGCCGCGTGCACCCCTCCGCCTCCGACGATCAGGCGCGGCTCGCCTCCGCCCAGTGACACCCCGTAAACCGAGCGCATCCGGGGGCTCGGCGAGGACGCCGTGAAGAACACCTTCCCGGCGTCCTCATCCACCGCGTCCAGCGACGTAACCTCCCACTCGCCCATCGTCAGCTGCCGGACGAGCGTCCCATCCCGTGCAAAAAGGTAGAGGTGTCTATATCCGTCGCGCTCGCTGGCCCAGACGAAGCGGCGCCCCCCGTCCAGCCACGTCAGGTAGTCCTGCACATCGACCCACGCCGCGTCGGCCTCCGCGAGGATGAGGCGGGTCTCGCCCGAACCGGCATCGCCGAGACGGAGCTCGAGCCGGTTCTGGTGCCGGTTCAGGACCTGGATCGCGACCTCTCCCGAGGAAGCCGCCCACTCCATCCGCGCGATGTAGGCCTCCGGGTCCGAGCCGGTGTCGAACCAGGTCGTCTCTCCCGTCTCGAGGCTCAGCGAGCCCACCTTAACGATCGAGTTGGGCGTACCCGCCTTCGGATAGCGAACCGGCACGGGCTTGGAGTAGAGCTCCAGATCATCGATCAGATAAAACGGCCGAATCGGGCTCTGGTCGAACCTCCAATAGGCAATGCGGCGGCCGTCCGGGCTCCACCGGTAGCCATCGAAGAAGGAGAGCTCCTCCTCGTAAACCCAGTCGGTCGTGCCGTTGATGATGTCGCCACCACCGTCGGTCGTGAGCGGCCGTTCGTCCCCGCTCTCCAAGTGGACGAGGTGGAGATCCTGGTCCCGCACGAACGAGACATAGCGGCCGTCCGGAGAGAACTTTCCGAGCATCTGGAAGCCCTCTTGTCGGCTCACGGGCCTGAGTTCCCGGGTCTCGGTGTCGAACACCCAGTAGTAGCCTTGCTCGCTCCGTCTCCAGATCGGCTCGGCGTCGGAGAGGATCAGGATCTTCGAGCCGTCGGGCGAGAACTGATAGCTGTCGATCGAGATCGGCTCCGTCCTCCCGGCGAGAACCAAATCGTCCGCGGTGACCAGCAGCTCCTCTCCGCCGCTGGCGGCGTCGACGAGCCAGAGCTCCGCTCGCCCCTCGGGGTCCGGTCGCACGGCGGTCCAGCGGGAACCGTTATCGCGCCACGAGGCAGAGTATGTCGCCGGGGCGAAATCGGCGGACCCGAAGATGGACTCCACGGTGAGGCGTAGAACCGGGTCCGCTGCCGAGCCGTATCCGGATCGATCGGCGGTCGGCGGTGAGCTCTCCTGGGCCAGAGCGACCCCGAAATCGCCGATCTGTTGGACGGGCGCCAAGAGAAGACACAGCGCCAACCCGCACCGCAGCAGAGCCACCTCGAATCGCTTCCGATCTATCACGAAACCCTCCTCCAACTCGTTTCTCGAACCGGTCAGATCGCCAGCAACGTCCGAATCGTCTCGCCGCGGTGGATCCTCACCCAGTGCTCGCCGCACCGCGAGCCGTGGTACACGCTGCCCCCTCCGGTGGCCACGAAGGCTCCCTCGGGATCCTCCGGATCGGCCGCAACCACCGAGTACGCGTTCTTGCGATAGCGAAGGGCACCGACCGAAGCCTCCTTCCAGGAGCTTCCGGCGTCACGGCTCACGTGCAGCCGCGCCTTCGCGCCGTGCCGGGTCCAGGTAGCCGGGGTTCCGTCCGCAGTCGCGAGATAGAGCACCGTCCTTCCGGTCCGATCCGATCGGACGAGTAGCGCCGTGCTGAACAACGAACCGACCTCGTCCGGGTGATGCTGCCAGGACAAGCCTCGGTCCCCGCTCGAATACAGGCCGCCGCCGGTGGCCGCATACATCCGGGAGCCGGCTCGGGGGTCCACGGCGAGCACGTGGATGTCCTCGTACAGGCCGTCGCCGATGACCTGCCAGCTGCGCCCCCGGTCCTCGCTCGCGTACGCGCCCCCCACCTCCACGCCCGCGTAGAGTCGCCGGTCCGCGTGAGGATCCACCTGTATCGTCTGAACATGGGCGAGACGGTCGGCGTAGCCGCGCCACTCCTCGACCGGCTCCATCGCGCGAAAGGACTCCAGCTCGCGCCAGGCACCCGCCGCATCGTCGAAGACGAACATCGCGGCCGGCTCCGTCCCGGCGTACAGTCGTGAACCGGCGCCAACTCCGGAGGCCAGGCTGCATACGGCATCGCCCTCCAGGCCGTCCTGCATCGGCTCCCACGAGGAACCCCGGTCCTTCGACACGAAGACCTTTCCGTTGCCGGTGCCGACGTATACCGCCGACCCGTGGACGGCGGCGGCCCGGATTCGCTCGGCCTCGAGAGCTCGTGTCACAAGGCTCGCCGCACGCTCGCCCTTGATCCAGCGCAGCACCTGGACTCCCTTCTTGGTCCCGGCGATCAATCGCATGCTTGGGCGTCCTTTCTAGCGGATCCCCGGCTCGGTCAACGCCCGAAAATCGAGAAGCCGATCGATCTCCTCCTCGGAAAGCAGCCCCTCCTCCAGCACCACCTCGCGCAACGTCTTGTCCTCCTTCAGGGACTTCTTGGCCACCTCGGCCGCCCTGTCGTAGCCGATCGATGGAGCCAGCGCGGTGGCAAGGGCGGCGGTGGACTCGGCGAAGCGTTGGCATCGCTCGCGATTCACGGTGATCCCCGCCACGCAACGGTCGGCAAACTCCCGGCTCACCGACCCGAGTATGTGGATCGACTCGAGGAGGTTGTGTGTCATGAGCGGCTGCATGACGTTCAGCTCCAGGTGGCCGTGCTGTCCTCCGAGCGTGATCGCCGTGTCGTTCCCCGTCACCTGGGCGGCGACCTGGCACACCGACTCGACCATCACCGGGTTCACCTTGCCCGGCATGATCGAGGATCCCGGCTGCACGGCGGGGAGGTTGATCTCGCCGAAGCCCGTGCGTGGGCCAGTGGCCAGGAGGCGAAGATCGCCGGCGATCTTGGTCAGGCTCGAAGCGATGGTCTTCAGCATCCCGCTGGCCTCGACGACCGCGTCGCGCGAGCCCTGCGCCTCGAAGTGGTTCTCGGCTTCGTAGAACTCCGCAGCGAACTCCCGGGACAGGCTCTCGACCATGCGCGGAGCGAACTCGGCGTGCGTGTTGATGCCGGTCCCGACGGCGGTGCCCCCGATCGCCAGCTCCCCCAACGACCGGGACGCGGCCTCGGCCCGACGGATGCCGTGCTCCAGCTGGCTGGCGTATCCCGCGAACTCCTGCCCGAGGCGCACGGGCGTGGCGTCCTGAAGATGTGTCCGCCCGGCCTTTGCCACGTCGTCGAACTCCTCCGCCTTCGCCTTCAGCGCCTCAGCGAGGCGCCGAAGGCCCGGCAGCAGCTCCTCTCCTATCGCGACGACGGCCGCCACGTGGGTGGCGGTCGGGATGACGTCATTGGACGACTGACCCAGGTTGACGTGGTCGTTCGGGTGTACGGGCTCCTTGGAGCCAACCTCGCCTCCCAGGAGCTGAATCGCGCGGTTCGCTATGACCTCGTTGGCGTTCATGTTCGTGGAGGTGCCCGAGCCCGTCTGGAAGATGTCCAGCACGAAGTGCTCGTCGAGCACACCGTCCATCACCTCGGTGGCCGCGCTCCCGATCGCTTCCGATCGCTCTTCATCCAGAAGGCCGAGCTCCGAGTTCACCTCCGCCGCCGTCTTCTTGATCGCTCCGAGCGCTTGAATGAACCGACGCCCGAACCGAACGCCGCTGATGGGGAAGTTCCGTCGAGCCCGCTCGGTCTGAGCGCCGTACAGCATCCCCGCCGGTATGCGCACTTCACCCATCGAATCCTTCTCGACCCGCTCCTCGGCCGCGGTCTGCGGCGAAGGCGAGTCCTCCATCTTCGTAGTCATCGGTCTAGAACTCCACTCGCTCGCCCGGCTCCACGCCGTGATCCTCGAACCAGCCCTTTCTCAGCTCCAGGGCGTACATGGCCGGCTGCTTGGAGGCGTGCGATACGTCGTCGTGAGGCTCCATCTGCTGGATCTCCAGAATAAAGCCGTTGCGGTCGATGAACGCTATGTCCAGCGGGATACGCGTGTTTCGCATCCAGAAGGATAGGATCTGCTCCTCCGGATACACGAAGAGCATGCCGTGGTCCTCGGGAAGGGAGTCGCGGTTCATCAGACCACGGCTGCGGATGTCCGGATCGTCCGCGATCTCAACGATCACGGTGCTGCCCCCCACCCGAATCTCGGCTTCTCGGGTTACGGTGCCCTCCTGGGCGTCCACCCTCAACCCGGTCTCCTGGTCGGAGCCCTCCCCGTCGTCGGCGGTCACCGAAGGTCGCGAGTCAGCGCCCCGTGCCGGCTCCGCATCTCCGGTCTCACCGCACGCCGGTCCGCTTCCGACGTAGATCGCCAGTAGGAGCCCGGCGGGGGCCCATTGCCATCGTTTCCTGTCGATCCTGCTCACGCATCCTCCGACTAGGGGGTGGCAGTGCTCTCGGACATCCAGCTGGGCTCCGCATGGCCGCATCTGCACGGACGCCGAGGCTCGTCCGCCTGAATACCCCGGCCGCTTTCGCTATTTCCTAACAGTCTCTTTAGCGAGCGAGTCGGAAAGGGTCAACGCCCCAGCACGGCGCGTATGCCGAAGAGCAGGTTCTGCGGGCGCTCCGCCATCCGCCGCATCAGGTAGGAGTACCACTGCGAACCGTAGGGGACGTAGATCCGCATGCCCCAGCCATCCTCCACGAGCTGACGCTGGAAGTCACGGCGAACGCCGTACAGCATCTGGAACTCGAAGGCATCCACGCCGAGTCCGGCTCTCGAGATATGCTCGATGGTGGCCTGGATTATCCGGTCATCGTGCGTGGCGATCGCCGCGGGGGCACCTCCATCGAGCAGCAGCCGCATCAGCGACACCAAGCTGCCGTCGACCTCCTCGCGACTCTGGAACGCCACCGATGGGGGCTCCTGATAGGCCCCCTTGCACAGCCTGACGGGAGCTCCCAGCGCTACCAGCTCCCGAATGTCCTGCTCGCTGCGCCTCAAGTACGACTGAATGACGACCCCCACGTTCCGGTGATCGGTGAAAACCCTCCGGAATACTCGCAGCGTGCGTTCGGTGTGGGCCGAGCTCTCCATGTCGATGCGCACGAAGTTCCCCAAACGCTCCGACCGTTCGACGATCGAGCGCAGGTTGCTCTCGCAGAACGCCTCATCGATATCCAGGCCCAGCTGGGTAAGCTTGAGCGAAATCGTGGACTCGGCCGCGCTGTCGTCGATCGCTTCGAGGCTCGCTCCGTAGGCCCCGGTGGCGGTTCTCGCTTCATCGTGATCCGATACGCTCTCACCCAGGAAATCGAGGGTGACGCGCATGCCCGCCACGTTGAGCTGCGCCGCCGCTCGTATGGCATCCTCGAGCGTGTCGCCGGCCACGAATCGAAGCGAGACGCCCCGCGAGCCGGGAAATCGGAAGAGGATGTGCTTGAGCTGGTCCCGCTCGCTGAGGAAGAGAAGCGTATTGCGGATCACGAGGACGAAGCCGCACGGAGGTCATCGGGCGTGTACAGGGCCTTCACGTCGAAGCCCGAGTCATTGATCGCCCGGAAGCCTCCTTCACACCGATCCACCAAGGCCAGGACGCCCACCACCGCGCCGCCGGCCTGCGCCACCACCTCACAGACCTCCAGGGCGGACCCGCCGCTGGTGATCACGTCCTCCACAACGACGACCCGCGCTCCAGGCTCGAAGCAACCCTCGATCCGCTGCCCGGTGCCGTGCCGCTTCGGCCGCTTCCGAATCGAGAAGGCGTGTATCGGCTTCCCACGCCGCCAGCTCTCCATGGCCATCGAGTAGGCGATCGGATCCGCGCCCATCGTGAGGCCGCCGACCAGGTCGGGCGCCCAACCCAACTCCACCAGAGCTTCGAAACCCGCTTCGCCGACGAGGGCGAGGCCCTCCGCGTGCATGGTCGTGGCCCTGCAGTCGATGTAGTAGTCGCTGGTCGCTCCCGAAGCGAGCGTGAACGAGCCGGTGCGGAAAGATCGCTCGGCCAGAAGGTCGCGGAGCCGCTCGCGGGCGGTCACTGGTGGATCCCGCCTCAGCCGACTCGAAGAAGCTCCGCATCGGCCAACTCCTCGCAGGCCGGGCAGAGACCGTAGAGCTTCACCTGCCGCGTCAGAATGTGGAATCCGTGAGCGCCCGCTACCTCCGCCTGAAGGTCGTCGAGATCGGAGCTCTGGAACTCGACCACCGTGCCGCACGACGTACAGATGAGATGATCGTGACGCGACGGCCCGGCGCTCATCCCGTAACGCTTGAAGCCTTCGTCGAAGTCGTGCTCGACAGCGAGTCCGACCTCGAGGAGCAGGTTCAGGGTTCGGTAGACCGTCGCCTTGCCGACGCTCTCACCGTCTTCCCTGAGCTTCTCGACGATATCCTCGGCCGAGAGGTGGCGGCCCGACTCGAAGAGAACCTGGGCGATCGCCTCGCGTTGCTGCGTCACCGGGAGATGGTGCTCCTGCAGAGCGGCGCGGAACACGCCCATCATCACGGCGGCACACCCCAGGGGCGGCCTGGTCTCGATGGCTCTCATCCGATCGTGGCCCTCATTCTCACCATGGTGAGAACAAGATAGACCGGACCGAGCGGCGCTTCAATCGTCTCGGTTCATTCCAGGTGCGCGAGATCGAAGCCGTCGGCCGTTTGCCGCAGAAAGCGATCGACGGGGGAGCTCGGAATCGGAAACAGATTCCGGTCGGAGAACACGTTGAGAGCTCGCCGCACCGAAGGAAACGCCTCGGCGGCATTCTCGTACAGCCCCCCTAGCGACCGATCGTCCGCGTGTGGATCGCCGGCCGCGAGGCGGAAGCCGGTCCGGCCCATCTCCTCGTAGTAATCGAGGCCGGGACCGCCGATTCGGTGGACTCTGGCAACGATGTAGTCGGGAAAGAGGCCCGACAGCCAGAGGGCGAAGTTGCCGAGGTGCGCACGGAGGAGGAACGCCCGACGTCCGTTGGCGTCGGCCAGGTCGGCGAGCACGTCCACCAGATAGCGGTATTCCTTCTCGTCATGATCGGCGATCCGGTAGGAGCGATCCCGCTTGCCGAACTCGAAGACGAGAGCGGTCGTGTAGTCCGCGAGCATGCGGCTCTCGAGGCCTCGCTCCAGGAAGGCTCGCCGAATCAGGACATACAGCACCAGTCGCGGGGGCGCGAGAAGGAGTCCGCGGTGCCGGAGAACGACATCCGCCGCCCGAGGATCATCGAGCAGCGCGTCGATTCCCTCGTCGGCCAGGACCTCTTCCCAGTGCCGCTGGCCAGGCGCATCCCCGTCTCCCAGCAGAAGCACGAGCCAGCGGGCCTCGTTCCGTCCAAAGGACATCCGCACGTTCGGCAGAATCACGCGAAGCCTCCTTCCCGATCACATCACGCTCTCAACCCTCGTTCCGCCAGTCCTCTTACTCCTAAGTACCCTGTTTATCTGTGGATGGGCCGGCCTCCACACATCCTCGCCGGCTCGGCTACCGGGCGAAACGCCGTATCCGGCAGCGTATTGCTGTGAACGGTCACCTGAGGACCGCGGCGACGCCCGTGTCCGTGGGCATCCACTCGGCCGCGAGAACCAGTGCGTTTCCTCCTCTCAAGATCACTACTTCCGCCAGCTCGTCGAGCAGCTCCACGGCGTTCTCTCCCGGATCGTTGCCGGCCTCCTGAACGAGCTCGATGATTCCCGTCTCACGGTCCAGCCGGCCCCATAACCGCCGGCCGCGCTCGGCCATGAGAAGACGAATCCTTCCGCCCACGGCGAGCCGCCCCGCGGCGGACAGGTCGGCCTCGGTCTTGTCCTGCTTGAAGGCTGCCTCCCAGAGCTCGCCCGCGAGCCGCACCTTCCGCATGGCGTCGCTCTCGACGATCGGCCACGCGGCTTCGTGCAATCGCTCATCGCTCCAGGCGACGACGTTCCCCTGGATGCCCTCCTTCGTCAGGTTGTCCAGCCGGCTGATCGAATGGTAGATCGGGTGATAGTAGTCCACCGCTGCCAGGATCAGCGGCGCGACATCATCCCCCAAGAGGTCGCGGAGCCCCGCGTCGATCTTGCGGAAGAACCGCTCCAGCTCCGCCTTCGAGTCGTCCTTGCCCACGCCGTAGCCGTGGAAGATCGGACCGAAGCGAGCACCGGTGCCGTGGTGGCTCAGCGTGTCATGCTCGACCTGGCCGCCGAGCGCATCCCGAAGGTTCTCCGGCACGCCGGACAGGTCGACCGGCGTCAGGCCCCGTGCCGTCCCCTGCTTGAGGCCGACCTCCTTCTGACTGACGGAGAGCACCCAGTAGTGCTCGGGCACCTGAAGGAGCTCGAGGAGCGGGCTGGTGTGGAAAGACGGCCCGACCACGACGATCTCCTCGAACGGCACCGGGAGGCGGTACCGACGCTCGAGGCTGGGCGAGGCGAAGAGCGCGAGCCCATCGGCCTGGTACAGCCAGAAATCCTGGTCATCCAACAGCGGTGCGAGAGTTTCGACCAGCGGTCCGCACACCTCCGGTGGATGGTCAGCTTCGAGAAGCTTCCGAGCCTGGCCGAGCGCCGCACGGAAGCGTAGACGGTTGGCTTCCCACCCGGTGCTCGCACGCTCCATCGGGAGGTAGATCGATACGGCCGGGACTCCATCGTTCCTCAGAAGCTCGCGGAAGTTCTCTTTTACGAAGTAATCCAACTCAGACCTCTCCAGTTCGCCGGCGGCCGGAAACCGCTAGCACCGCAACGGTTGCGATCGCTGCCAGCAGGGCGGCAACGGCGAGCCCTCCCCAGGCCGTGAACCCAAAACCAGGCACCAGGGTCGCGGCCAGCTGAAGGAGCAGCATGTCGACAAGGAAGTACAAGACGGCGAGCGCGATCATCGGTACGGGAAACGGCAGCGAGGCGACGATGGGGTGTACGCTCACGTTCACGACGGCGATTCCGAGCGCGGTGAGCCCAAGCGTGGCCACCTCGCCTCGCTCGAACCCCGGCGCGATCCAGGCGGCGATGGCCACGATGCCGGCCATCACGAACCACCGTCCGAGGAGCGTCACCATCGTCACCTCCCGAAGCTGCGCTCGACGCCCTTCCCTTCCAAGTTGTTCGAGCGCAACATTGCCGGGCACGCGGCGAATAGGCAATCGAGCGAGTGACGTACGAGGAGTCGCATGAAACGAAGGATCGAAGGCATTGTCGTCGACTGTGTGCGCGGCGACATCACTCGACAGCCGGAATTCGACGCGATCGTCAACGCCGCCAATGCGCAGCTCCTTCCCGGGGGCGGCGTGGCCGGAGCCATCCACCGAGCGGCCGGTCCGGGCCTCGCCAGCGAGGCGGTGCCTCTGGGGCCGATCTCCCCTGGAGAGGCCGTGCTCACGGGCGCGCACGACCTGCCCAACCGCCACGTCATCCACTGCCTGGGTCCCGTCCATGGCAGGGACGTACCCTCCGCCGAGCTCCTGGCCGCTTGTTATCGGAACGCGCTCGAGCTGGCGGAGAAGAACGGAATCGCGTCCCTCGTCTTTCCGGCGATCTCCACGGGCGCCTTCGGCTACCCCCTGAGAGAGGCGGCCCGCGTGGCTCTCGGGACGGTCGCCGACGCGGCCCCCGGCCTCGCGCACGTCAGCCGTGTGCGGTTCGCCCTGTTCGGAAGAGACGCCCTCGAAGCGCACGAGAGGGTGCTCGCACGCCTCACGGCCGAGGAAGGTGAGAACGTAGCTGATACGTGAAAGGCCCGACCATCTGCGCCGGGCCCGTCATTCCTGCTTCCACCGCCCGGAGGATCCGGACGCCGCCTTCCTCATCCGGACTCAGAAGCCGCCGTTGAAGACGAACTGGAAGAACCACTTCTTGTCCGGTCGCTGTAGCGGATTGACGATATCTCCCTCGAGGAGCATCAGACCGAACAGGTTGAGCCGCAGGCCGAAGCCGACGCTCGTGTTGAAGGTCCGAACGCATTGATCGCCAATTGGATCGCCCGACTCGTCCAGATTCGTGCCGCAGCCGAAGAACTTCGGCTGCAGAGTGTTCGTCCAGGCGATGCCCGCGTCGAAGAAGGCGATGAGATCCAGCGGCGGGTACGCGCCTCGGCCGATGACGCCTAGTGGGCCGAGCAGGGGCAGCCGCGGCTCGAGGTTGAAGACCCCGACCTTGCTTCCGAGCAGATTGTCGATCGCCGTGCATGCGTTGATCTCCCCGGGCTCGAAATCCGGGAAGGTGCACTCGTTGACCGAGAAGCTGTTGCTCTCGTAGCCGCGCACCAGCGACGACCACCCCACGTAGAGCTGCGAGAGCCTCGGGTCGTCCGCGTCCTTACCGTAGCGGCCGGTCGTCAGGCCCCGGAAGGCGATCGTGAACGGGAATACCGGCATGAAGTACTTCCGGTAGTCGAACGTGAAGTTGTAGATCTGGATCGACCCGATCGCCGGCGACAGGTCCAGGCGGTAGCGCTGGCCGAGTACCGGACCGTTTCCCCCGAAGATCGAGCTGTCGTAGACGAGCGCCACGCCGGCCCGCCCGAGGTTCAGCGTGGAGGGCGCCGGTAAGTCCTCCTTTTCGTCGAAAATCTTCTGGCCGCCGAACGTGAAGACCTCCGTCTTCAGGTCCCGCGCGAAGTCGATGCTCTGCAGTCCGCCGCTGAACTCCAGCCGCTGTGCCCGGTTCAGCGGATAGGCCACGAAACCGATCGCCCCTCGGTTGATCTGGTAGAAGCGCTCGGTGGTGAACACCTGGACCGGCACCCCGTCGATCTCGCCGACGCCGACGCCCGCCCTCTGGGTCACCAGCGGTATCTGCGAGAGCTGGCCGCCCACGTTCCAGCGTCCGCGTCGGTTCTCGTACACGATCGACAGCAGCGTCGACCGGTCGATGCTGCCTGCCGACGTGTTCACCTGGATGGCCGCCGCCAGGTTGCGGTTTCCGAGCATGTCGCTGAAGAAGAGCTGGGCCCCGGCGCCGACGAAGAAGCCGAACTGATCGGCGCCGACGGCGAGCGACGGCTGGGACACGAAATCCAGCGAAAGCCCGGGGTTGTAGTCGCCGAAGTCGAAGGTCAGGGCATCGGCCAGCCCGATCCCCGGGTTCTCGATGAGCGCCAGCAGGTCGGTGGCCCGCTCCTCGGGCGGGAGAATCGCCGGATAGACGCCTGCATCCTGGCCATCCGCCGCGGCCAGATCCTCCTCGCGCGCCCTCGTAGCTTCCGCGTAAGCAGCCGCCAGCGCCTCGTGGGATTCTGCCGTGTAGATATTCCAGCGGAACGGGCCATGCCAGTACACGCTGTAGGCTATCTGGCCCGTTCTGCTCGCCACCGAAAGCGCCGGGCTGAGGGCCGTGATTCCGGCCACCCCCGTCTGGACGTTGGTCAGCTGGTCTATCTGCCCGGTCTCGAGCTCCAGCCGATAGATGTTCGGGATCCCCGTTTCGTCGGAGAGGAAGAGCACGAACCGTCCGTCGGGCGTGAAGGAGGGGTTGATGTTCTTGCCCTCCAGACTCGGGAGCCGCTCGAACTCACCCGTCGCCAGGTCGTAGAGGGCAAGCTGGTAGTTGCCGAAGTCCAGTCGGCCGAGGTCGCTGTCGAAACGGTCGGTGACGAAGACGATCTTCGTCCCGTCCGGCGAGAACTCGGGCTCGAGGTCCGCATACGGATCGTCGGTCAGACGAACCGTCTCCTGGGTCTCGATGTCGTAAATCCACAGGTCGGAGAAGCCGCTCTTCATAGCCGAGAAAGCGATCCGCTCGTCCTCCGACCAGGTCGGGTTCGTGATCTCATCCAGCTCGTTGAACTTGTACTCTTCGACCCTCTTCCCCCTGTCGACGTCGATGATCGAGACCACCGGGCTGCCCTTGTTGACTCCTGCCAGGGCGAACCGGTTGCTGTCCGGATGCCATGCTCCCGAGGAGAGGATGAACTGAAGCGCCTCGAAGTGGGGGTCGACGGCCGCATTCGTGATCTTGTCGAGCGTCTCGCCTGTGTTCGCGTCCGCGAGAAAGAGGTCGATCGAGAAGAGCCCCGCCTCGGAGAGGTAGAGGATCTCCTGGCCATCCGGGCTGATCGAGGGAGCGACGTTCTGCCGGCCACCGGGCCCATCCTCTCCCCCGATGATCAGCTTCCCGTACACATCGGCTGGATCGGTCTGCTCCAGGATCGGCTCGTAGGCCTCCCACGTCGCCTCGTGCCAGTTGGCCGAGAGCGAGTCGACGGTCATGCCGAGTACCGCCTGGAACGCCCCGATCGCGCTTCCGGTCCGGCCGGCTACCTTGAGGATCCGGCCGACGATCTCGTCCCCGTACGTGCCGGCGACGTAGGACCAGAGTGCCTGTCCGTAGCGGTACGGGAAGAAACGGGGATCGTTGAGCTGGCCGATCGACGGAAGGCAGTCGCACTCGACGCCGTCACGAAGCCACATGGCGGTGTTCGCATCGATCGGTCCGACCGAGAGATACTCGGCCATCCCCTCGATAAACCACAGCGGCAGCCGGATCGCACCGGGGATATCGATCCCCGCCGCACCAGGACCCTGCCCGGTGACATCGAACTGGAAGGCGTGAACGAGCTCGTGGCCGAGGACGTGGTCGCTCTCCGGCATCGTGTTCTGAAGCGGCAGAACCACCCGGCGCTTGAGGATCTCGGTGAAGCCACCGGTCGACTCGCCCACCTGCTGCGGCGTTGTGTTGGTCTGCTCGAAGTGGGGATGCGCGGCGTAAAGAACGAGCGGCTGCCGTGCGCGGATCTCGTGGTTCATGATCCTCGAGAGCCTGGAGTACCAGCGCTCCGACATGCGGCCGGCCATCAGGGCGGCCTGCCGCTCCTCCCCGTAGAAGTAGACGTCGAAGTGCTCGGTTCGGATGATCTCCCACTCGAACGCGTCGTACTGGACCTTGTTCCGCCCGAAGTACTGCGCGCTCGCGCTGGAGGACGCGGGGCCGAGAGCCACGATCGTCACGGCGCTCCAGAGCAGGAGTGCGCGAGGTGTAAACCGCATCAGACCTCCATTTACCATGCCGGCGGCGGTCCAGATTCGCGCCGGTCGAGCAACAGCTGGATCACGAACGCCCTTCGTCCATACTCCTATGACTGGACCTGTGCGCCGCGCGTTACATCGAGCGGCCCGATGCCGAGGTTACGGCTTTGGCCTACACTGAACAACGGCTTTGGCCTACACTGAACAACGTCTCACCCGAAAGAAACCGACACATGCGCGCGCGTGTTCCGGCCTGGGAAGGGTGCGACCTTTCGAGGACCCGTTCGAGAAGCAAATCGAAACAAGCCCTGAGTGCAGGAGGAGACATGCAGGACGTCAGCTACGCTTTTGGTAAGACTCTGCCCGGAGCCACCTACGCGGAGGCGGTCTCCCGGGTCGAGGAAGCTCTGCAGCAGCAGGGGTTCGGAATCCTGACCCGTATCGACGTGAGGGCGACGCTCAAGGAGAAGATCGGCGTCGACTTCAAGCCGTACGTCATCCTGGGGGCGTGCAATCCGGAGCTCGCACATCGCGCGCTCCGCGCGGACGACAGTATCGGTCTGCTGCTGCCCTGCAACGTCGTCGTGACGGAGAATGACGTGGGCGCGGAGGTATCCTTCGCCAGCCCGAGGTCGATGCTGGATCTCGCTGCGATCGACGAGATCTTGCCGGTTGCGGAGGAAGCCGAGCGGCTGCTGCGGGAAGCCTGCGACTCGCTCTAGAAGCCTGTCTCGACACGCTCGGTGAGGCTCTCGCGGAGAAAGCGGAGGACCCGCGGCCAGGAGTCGCGCTCGGCCGCTGCGTAGGCGGCGGCACTTCCGCCCAGCGCGAAGTTCGGCGTCGCCGAGAGACCGGCGGTCGGGCGGATAGGCCGGCCGATCGCATGGCCGGCGCCCTCGTAGTACAGATGGATCGCCGGATAGCGATGTCCATTGGCCGCCAGACGATCGATCATCTTCTCCGACATGTGCGTGGACGGCCAGAGAAGGTCGTTGCCGCCGGACACGAGCAGCACGGGTCCGTTGATCCTCTCCACCGGGATCCCGGCTCTCTCCACGGCGCTCTTGTCATCGAGACTGGCCCGGTAGAGATGGACGATGTAGCGCGTTCCGCCACTCGTAAGCTCGCGGATTCTGTCCTCGTCGGAGGTGAAGGGGACGAAATCCACCGGACGTCCGTTCCGCGACCAGGACGACCTCCGCGCCCCGCTGAAGTCCAGGCCCTGCCAGACGACGTGGCTGGGGACGTACGCGACGACCGCGTGCACGACCGGATTCTCGGAGGCGATCAACAAGGCCAGCTCGGCGCCCTTCGAGGCACCCCAAACCCCGATCCTCGACGCGTCCACCTCGGACCTTCCCTCGAGCCACCGGATCCCCCGCTCGACGCTCTCGAGAGGCACCAGCCAGAGTCCTTGCGGCAGCTCCTCCATGCCCGGTACAGGATTCCCCGCGGCGTCGGGCCATGAGCAGTAGGCGAGCGCGAGCGCAGCGAAGCCGTGCGACGCGAGCGCGGCCGCCTTCGCCTCGGCACTCTTGAGGCCGCACTCGGAGCCGCCAAGCGCGAGCAGACTCGGGTACGGTCCGATGCCGGACGCCGGCGAAGGAAGAAAGAACGTCCCGATGAGGGCGTCGGTCCGCACCGGGACAACCTGGACGCCAGGCCGCACGATGTGCCTGACGAGCTCCGCTTCGGCCACGACCGCTCCATCCACTTCCACCTGCAGGTGTACCAGCTGGGCGTTCGGGAGTCCCGTCGTGATCGCCGGGGCGGCGGTGTCCCTCACGGCCGACCAGAAGAGCCCCATCGCATCGAGGCCTTCGTAGGAGCCCGCCAGCGGCGCGTCGGCGGCGAGATCGACCCGGCCGTTCCTCCTGGCCGCGAACTCGGCGCTGGATACCCACGTGCCGAGCGGCGAGGAGGCGACCATGCGGAGGATCGTCCTCTGGCCCGGGTCCAGACCGGAAACCGAGATCACCACCTCCTCGTCGATCAGCAGTTCGTCGGCGGAGAGGTGGATCACGGGCTGCCCGATGACCGGTTCAGCGCCCCACAGCACCGCGACCATACAGCCTGCTGTGAGGAGCAGCGGGCTCGAGCCGGGTCGGGCTCTCGTCATCGGTGACAACGGCGCGTCGGCTTGAATGCACTCGGCATGGGATCGTCCGAAGCTACGAAGAGGGGAGGCGGCGCGGAATGCGGCGCTCCCGGCGACTTTGGCGAGACCCCTTTTTACGGGCGCCAGGCCACGCCAGATTCCCCGAACTCGACGCCGGGCGAGGAACGTCCAATCCATCAGAGGAGTGGAATACTGGATACGGAGCAACCGTGGGTGGACGGCCTGACGATCGGTCAGGTGTTGTCGGAGGCGGCGTCCCGGGTTCCGGACGGCGAGGCACTTGTCTTTCCCCAAGCCGCGTTCCGCTGCACATACGCCGAGTACGACGATCTGGTCGATCGGGCAGCCGCCGGGCTCATCGCCCTCGGCACGAGGCCGGGCGATCATATCGCGATCTGGGCCACGAACTGGGCGCAGTGGCCGATCCTGCAGCTGGCCAGCGCGCGGGTCGGCGCGGTGCTCGTCACGATCAACCCGGCCTACCGGCCCGAGGAGCTTGCCCACGTGCTCGAGCAGGCGGACGTCCGGACACTGTTTACGATCGACAGGTTCAAGACCTCGGATTACTTCGCCATGCTCGGCGAAGTCCTCCCCGAACTGGCGGACTCGACGCCCGGCGAGCTCAACTCGGACTCGTTCCCCGAGCTTCGTTGGATCATCTCCCTGCCGGAGCATGGCGCCGCGGGCATGATCTCGTGGGATGAGATGCTGCGCCGCGGAGATGACCTCGAGCCTGGGGCGTTGACGGCGCTCGCCCCGGAATTGTCGCCCGACGACCCGATCAACCTGCAGTTCACCTCCGGCACGACCGGTTTCCCCAAGGGCGCGCTCCTGTCGCACCGCAACATGCTCCTGAACGCCTATTACTTCGCGGAGGGCCTCCGAATCACGGAGCGGGACCGCGTCTGCGTGCCCGTTCAGTTCTATCATTGCTTCGGATGCGTCATCGGCACGCTCGTGTCGCTCATCGCGCGCGCCACGATGCTCGTTCCGAACGAGTACTTCGTGCCCACGGCGACGCTGGATTGCATCGAGCGCGAGCGCGCCACCGTGATCTACGGCGTCCCCACCATGTTCATCGCCGAGCTGGAGGACGAGACGTTTCCAGGACGAGATCTCTCCTCCCTCCGGACCGGACTCATGGCCGGAAGCCCCTGCCCGGTAGAGGTGATGAACCGTGTGATCGACGACATGGGCGTCGGAGGTATCGCCATCGGATACGGCCTGACCGAGGCGTCGCCCGGCGTGACGATGACCGGTTTGGATGACCCCGTCGCGTGGAGAGTGGAGACGGTCGGAAAGCCGTTCCCGGGGGTTGAGATCCGGATCATGGATGAAGAGGGCCGAGCGCTTCCCGACGGCGAGCAGGGCGAACTCTGCGTGCGGGGACACAACGTCATGCTCGGCTACTACAAGATGCCGGAGGCCACGACGGCAGCGATCGATGCGGATGGCTGGCTGCATACCGGCGACGTCGCCTTGCGGGATGAGAACGGCCGCTACCGCATCACGGGACGGATAAAGGACATGATTATCCGCGGCGGAGAGAACGTCTATCCGCGTGAGATCGAGGAGCTCCTCCACACGCACCCCGATGTCGTCGATGTTCAGGTGGTCGGCGTGCCGGATCCACGAATGGGCGAGGAAGTATGCGCCTGGGTCAAGCTGCAGCTAGGATCGAACATCGACGAAGAGGAGATCCGCGAGTTCTGCCGGGCTCACCTGGCGCACTACAAGGTGCCCCGACACGTGATGTTCGTGGAGGAGTTTCCGCAGACCGTGACCGGCAAGGTGCAGAAGTTCAAGATGCGTGAAGAAGCCGTAGCGAGCCTGGGGCTGTAGCGCCGGCCCGCGTGCGAGCCGAAACCAAGTCCTGCAAGGAGGCGAATACGATGCGAACCGATCATCCGGGACCCTTCAACCGGAATCCCGCGCTCGACCTGCCGGCCCGGCCATGAGCGCGCCAGCGCGGTATGCCGTCGGCCTCCTGATGCTGCTCCCGCTCGCCGCGTGCGGAGAGGAGGGAGCGCGATCGGACACCCGGGCGTACGTGGAGCTCCTCGGTCGGGACACGACGGCGCTCGAGGTGTTCACGAGAGCCGACGACCGGATCGACGGCACGCTCGTGAACCGGAGCCCGGTCACACAGGTGATCCGCTACGCCGCTCGGTTGAATCCCGACGGTTCGGTGCGCCGGCTCGAGACGGTATGGACGACGCCGGACGCGAACCCGGAGGGCCCTCCGGCCCGATATCAGGTCGTCGAGATCGAGGGCGACACCGCCACCATCGGTGTCGGCGAGAGCCCCGATGCGTTGGAAACGGAACGAATCGAGGTGCCCGAGCGCACCCTTCCGGTGATCGGCAGGGTGCAGCTTTCCGCCGCGCTCTTCGAGCAGGTGGCGCGCCTGGCGAGAGCAGCGGGCGGCGAGCGCTACGACTTCACGGTGCTTCGAACGAGCTCGAGGCAGCCAACCGCGCCCAATGCGATCACGGCGCGGACCGCCGACTCCATCTCGATCGACTTCTTCGGTAACCCGATGATCGCGGCGGTGGACGGGGATGGGCGAATCCTCGGCATCACCGGGCGGGAGACGACTCTGCAGATAGAGGTCGAGCGGGCGGATCCGGCGGCGATCGACATGGAAACCATGGCCGCGGAGTACGCCGCTCGAGACGCGCGAGGCGAAGGCTTCGGGCAGGCATCGCCCCGCAGCGGTGTCGAAGCCACCGTGGAAGGCGCCACGCTGACGGTCGACTATGGGCGCCCGTCCAAGCGGGGGCGCGAGATCTTCGGTGGACTCGTGCCGTGGAACCAGGTCTGGCGGACCGGCGCGAACGCGGCCACGCACTTCACGTCGGACCGGAATCTCCTGATCGACGGACACACGCTGCCGGCGGGCACCTATACGCTGTGGACGACCTACACGCCGGAGGGGGGCGAGTTGATCATCTCCGGCCTGACCGAGGTGTGGGGAACGCAGTACGACCCCGAGTCCGACGTGCTCCGGATCCCGATGAAGAGCGATACGCTGGATGAATCGGTGGAGCAGTTCACGATCGAAGTGGAGCCGAGCGAGCGGGGAGGCGGCATCCTGGCGCTCTCGTGGGACACCAACCGCTTTACCGTCCCTTTTGAGGTGGTGCGGCGTTAACCTCCCCTTTTGGTTGCTCTGCTCGGCTTTTGGTGGGTGGCTGTGACCGGAGGGGTCCCTAACCCGCCGACCACGTCCGTATGCTTAACGTTTGGGCAACCCATACTGTTACAGGCCATCGACGTTCAGGCGGCCGTCGGCGTTCGGTTGCTCGTTCGTCGTCCAGCTCTCGAGCAGGTCGACGATCGCTCTTTCCACCTCGCCGGGACTCGCGCTCGGATGATCCATCAGGTATAGGATCGCCGCTCCGGCGACGACCGGCGCCGCCATCGAGGTGCCGCTCTGCGTGGCGTATCCCCCGTTCAGCCATGTCGACGCGATCGCCTCGCCGGGGGCGGCGACGCTCACCGGGTTCCCGTAGTTGCAGTTGATGTCGCCATCGTTCTGGTTGCTGGCGGTGACGGTGATGGCCCCGTTCACCCGCTTCGTGTCCCCGGAGCTGCCGCCGTTACCCGTGATGTTGTCGTCACCGGCCCTGGCGGGAGAGACGCCCTGCGCGTCGCCGGGCAACAGGCACGCTCCGAGAATTCCGTTCCCTGCCGAGATCGTGAAGACGATGCCCGCCTTCACGGCCTCACGAACGGCAGCGTCAAGCGCAGCGTTCACGCCCCCGCCCAGGCTCATGTTCGCCACCATCGGCTGACCCGGACTCGCCTCCTTGCGAACGATAATCTCGTCGATCGCGGCGATCGCGTCCTCGGTCGTTCCCGCTCCATCGTCATTCAGCACCCGGAAGCCGTAGATCGGAGCGCCCGGCGCGATCCCGACCGTGCCGCCGTTGCCATCGCGGGCCGCCGCGATCCCTGCGGTATGCGACCCGTGCCCACGGCCGTCCTCGCCGCTGTGGCCCGCTTCCGCCGACACGAAGTTTTGGATCTCGGCCACGTTGAGGTCGGGGTGGTCGCTGTCCACGCCCGAGTCGAGGCTGAACAGCCAAGGCTCGGGCTCACAGCCCGGCACCTGGGTGGCCTGCCAGTTCGGGTTCAGATCCGCCTTCACCTTCCCGACATGCCAGAGGTCGTATGTGCCATCATCGGTATCGTGGTTCCCCGTATCGAAGCAGACGCCCGGAAGAGGCGGAGGCTCCGTCGTATCGCAGGAGGTAATGGAGTAGCCGGAGGTACCGTTGTCGTTGAAGGCGGCGACCCGGTAGCAGTACTCCGTGTCGGAGGTGAGCCCGCCGTCGGCGTAGCTCTCCACGTCCGCCCCCACCTGCGCGATCTGCGCGAAGGCCTCGTCCCCTTCCGTCCCCAGCCGCCGCTCGACCACGAAGCCCTGCTCGTTGGCCGAGCCATCTAGCCAGCCCAGGTCGATCCCGGCGAAGCCTGACGTCATCGCACTCAAACCCGACGGCGCCACAGGCGGGATGCACGGTCCGCCGGTGACCGGCACCGAGATCCCGTACCTCGCCCCGAGCTTCGACACCACGTCGTCCCGCTCGCAGTCCGAGAGGGCTCGGTCCCACACCAGCAGCTCCGCCACCTGCCCGTCGAACCGCTCCGGCGTCGCCGGCTGCGGCGCGCCCACCAGATATCGGTCCCAGGCCCCGTGGATATCCGAGCTCATCGAGACCGAGCCCTCCGGGTCCCCGTCCACCTGGTAATCCACCTGTGCCGAGCCCTCGACCCGCCACACCCCGATGTGCGGCTCACCCGCTTTCACCACGAAACCCGATTCCTTCCAGCCGCTCGTCCGGTCCCAGTACGACAGCCGGTCCGGCCCCGCCCGGTACCGACGCGTCATGATCGACGCCCGGTCGGTCGCGTTGCCGTAAAAGCCTGCCAGCCCGTAGTGGTGCCGGTTCGCGTCATCCTGCGCGAAGACCGCGATCACCGTCGCCGAGCCGTGGGGCACCACACCCGCCACCTCGAGCACCTCATCGTTGTCCGTGCTCTCGTTGAAGCCCACGTGCGCGTGCCCACCGAACGGGCCCGAGCCGCCCGCGTGAAGCGTGGGACGCTTCGACGCATCCGCCTGCGAAGCGTCCGCCTCGGTCCCCAGGTTCGGCCATACCGACACCTCGCCCCCGTCCACCACCGTCGCCAACA
>JAUVMT010000163.1 GCA_030600085.1 Gemmatimonadales bacterium
GAGGTGACCTGCCTTCTGGGCGACAACGGAGCCGGGAAAACGACGCTCATCAAGATCCTGTCGGGCGTCTACGGACCGACGTCCGGAGAGATTCTCCTCGACGGCACGAGCTTGCAGCTGAGCTCCCCGCGCGAGGCGCTCGCCCGGGGCATCACGACCGTCTACCAGGACCTGGCCATCGCGCCACTGATGAGCGTGTGGCGGAATTTCTTCCTCGGCTCCGAACCGCTGAGGGGGCGAGGCCTCTTCAGGAGGCTGGACCCCAGCCGCTGCGAGCGCATCTCCCGCGAAGAGCTCGCCCGCCTGGGCGTCCAAATCGCGGACACCTTCCAGCCGGCCGGGACCCTGTCGGGCGGCGAGCGGCAATCGCTCGCGATCGCGCGTGCCCTGCACCGCGGGGGTCGTCTTCTCGTTCTCGACGAGCCGACGGCCGCCCTCGGTGTCCGGCAGACGAAGGCCCTGCTGCGCACGATCCTGGAGGTGAGCCAGGAGGACGTCGGCGTCATCCTCGTCACCCACAATCCCCATCATGCCTTTCCGGTGGGCGACCATTTCGTCGTGCTTCGGCGGGGGCAGGTGGCCGCCGACCGAGCGAAGGACGAGCTGTCGCAGGAGACGCTCGTCCAGCTCATGGCCGGAGAGACCTAGCAGCCGGGCCTGGCGGCCCGGCTGTCTCGGACAGGCTCCTAGAAGTCGGGCTCGTCCGCCGTCGGACCGTACGTCTGAGGCACCGGCACATCCAGCAGACGCAGGAATACCGTGAGCTGGCCGCGGTGGTGGATCCCGTGGTTGAGAACGAAGCTCCGAACGACGCCGACCTTCGGCATGGCAAACAGGGTCTCGCCGCCGCTCTTGAGCGTCCAGTCCTCGAAGAAAGTAGCGTCGCCCGTCGACGCGATCTTCTCTCGAGCGTCCGCCGAGTTCTTGTCGAACAGCTCGAGGATCTCGGCTGTGGTGGCGGGCTTGGGCGATTCCCACCCCTCTCCATCGGGCGGGTTCACGTCGAACTCATCCTGATCGAGCGACATCGCGGTCCACATCGGCAGCTCCGCGAGGTGCGCGGCGAGCCGGCCGAGTGTCATCGATTTCTCGTGCGGGCTCCATTCGAAGCGATCGTCGGGGACGCGTTCCAGGACTTTTCGCGTGGAGGCTATCTCCTGGTCGAATTCGGGCAACAACGCCTGAGCGATCGACATCACGTTCCTCCCTTGCTTACCAGCGCCATGGGACTCCGGCGCGATTCCTCCCCATGAACATCCCGTCCGAACTTATAAGGCAGGCTACCTGATCACGATCCCCTTCATGCCGCTTGCCAGCGCCCCGACCAGAAACTCGAAGAAGACGATGTCCTTGTCGGCGCAGGTGTACTTGATCGTACCCTCGCGCGGCTTGTCGTCCGGCTTCCCGGGATTGTTCGACCGAACCACCAGGTTTCCGAAGAAACCGGCCACGGAGTGCCAGGGCATCTCCTTGCCGGTGTTTCTGTCGAAGATTCGGAAGTCGAAGTCCCGGTACCGCATGTAGATGCGCCCGCTGGCCTGCCCCCGCCGGGATACCTTGTTGAGATAGAGGCTGTCGAGCCGGCCCTTCTTGACCTCCACGCCGACGACGTTCCTCGCGAACTGGTTGAACGTCGACATGTCCATGGGCCCCACGGAGGCCTCGAGGCTGAAGTCCAGGGTCGGCGAGAGCAGAGGATAGGCGAGCCTCGCCTGCACGTTTCCCTCGCCGAACAGCTTGCCGCTGACATCCACGACGACCGGTGTTTCCTGCGTCATCTTCTCACGATCGTTCGTCACGTTGACGACGACGCCGTTCAGCGCCTCGAAGGTCAGCTCGCCGGGACGGGCCGCGCCCTTGGCCAGCTCCGAGTAGCGGATATTGGCGTCCACGAGCCGGACCGTGTCGATCGTCATCGGGACCTCGATGTCCGCGAAGCCGTTGTGATAACGGCAGGCACGGGCCCGCGGCCCCCACGCGAGGTTGATGTCGGCGTACACGTCCAGGTCGAGAGAGTCGACTTCGATGGAGCGGATGTAGAGGGCGTCCTCGGCAAAGTACTTGTAGAAGTCGAGGCCTCGGATGAGGATCGGTCCGGCGGTCACGTTGAGTCGGTCCGCCCGCTCTTTCAGGCGCGCGAAGAACGGGCCGGCCTCGAGCGTGGGGATGAGTTTGAACTCCCGGATGTCGACCAGCGACTCCTCGCTGTCCGCTCGCAGTCCGGCGGCACGAATCACGTACAGGCTGTCTTCGACCAGGTGGCTGGCCGAGTCGAACGCGATCTTGACCCGGGAGTTCGCCAGCGCACGGGCGGGATTCGCGGCCGTGACCACGTCGATCGTGATATTGGTAAGCTCGAGATCCAGTCCGTGGAGCGACGAGAGCGCGGTGCCGAGGCTCGTTTCCTGGATCAGAGAGACGGAAGCGTCATCGATCCGGATTCGCTCGAGAGTCGCCGGCGGCGCCTCGAAGCCTCCCGTTGCGTCCGCGTCTCCCGCCCCTGGGGCGGCGTCCGCCTCCACGGCACCCGGCGGCTCCTCATCCCCCGGAGCGGCGAAGTGAAGCTCCGCCTCCGGCCGGTCGATCTCTATCGACGAGATGAAGATCCCTTTACCGCGAATCAGCGAGATGAAACGAATCCCGGAGACCTTGAAGGAACGCACGCTGGCGCTTCGGATCAGCGCAGGCTCCGCGGCATCCTCGGCCGCCGCGGCGGTGTCGAGAGCCACCGTCAGTCCGCGCACGGTCAGACCGCTCAGCCAGGGAGAGAGGCGGACCGCATCGACTGCGACCGCGTATCGGTCGGCGTCCTCTCCACCGACCGCCGTCGCTACGGCTTGCGGCAAGAGCTTGCGGAGCTGTCGATTGGCGATGACGTGGAGGCCGATGTAGCCTACGATCGCCAGGACTACTCCGACGGCGGCGATCAGGACCCAGCGCTTTTTCCTGCCGCCCGACATTGGCTCTTTCATGAAAACCTCCGGATGCGCGACTAGGTCGAAGGATTGTCCTGGAGCTGGATTTACGGAGGCGCGGCCGCAGAGGAAAGGCGGATATCCTGCGAATCAAAGACCGCATGCGGCCTCCACGACTCATCCTCGCCTCCGGATCGCCTCGGCGTCGGCAGCTGCTCCAGCAACTCGGCCTCGCTTTCGAGGTCCGGCCCTCCGATGTCGACGAGCGGCTCCTGGCCGGAGAGGGGCCGGCGGAGGCCGCCAAGCGCCTCGCGCGAACGAAGGCCGAGCACGGGGCCGAGGCGGGATGCCTGGCCCTCGGCTGCGACACCCTGGTGGCGCATGGGGATGCCGTCCTCGGAAAACCGAGCTCCGCCAGAGGGGCCGCGGCGATGCTCGAGCGCCTCTCCGGGGAGGAGCACACCGTGTACACGGGGATCGCGCTCGCCTCACCCGACCGGGTGGAGAGCGCCGTGGAGGCCACCCGGGTGTGGTTCCGGCGTCTGTCGGCAAGCGAGTGCGCGGAGTACGCCGCCACGGGCGAGCCCCTCGACAAGGCGGGCGCCTACGGCATCCAGGGCTTCGGAGCGGCGATCGTCGACCGCATCGAGGGGGATTACTTCAACGTCATGGGCCTCCCGATACGGCGCCTCCTGCAGCTTCTGGAAGGGTTCGGATGGAGATACGCGTTCGGATCCCTGCGGCCTGCGGGGAGAGCGGCGGACGATTGACCTTGTTGGCGCTGCAACCGGACCGCAGATTGAAGGATTGATGACAGGTGGTTTCGCTTCAGCGGCACGAGAAGGAGTCCGATGACAGAGCAGAACGGCGAGCGAGTCAGAGTTGTCCTCCAGTGGCTACAGATCCTGGACAACCTGGAGCCGGCCTTCAAGGAGAAGGGCGAATTTCGCTTTCGCTCCAAGGTCTGGGGTGACCGGAAGAACGGCACGAAGGTGATCCAGCAGACCCAGTTCCCCGAGAAGGGCTACTGGTCCATCTCCGATCACCCGGCGTGGAACAAGAAGGACAACCTCGACCGAGTAGTCTTCGAGGGCGAGATCGACGACCATCTCGTCGTCGAGTTCTTCGGCGAGGAGCTCGACACGTTTAGCGCCAACGACGAGCTCGACCACTATCAACGAGAGTTCAGGGGTTCGGTCGAGGAGATGATCGGACGCTACGCGCCGGGAGAGGACGTGCCCGAAGACACTCCCGAGGACGACCCGGAGAGCATGTCAAACTGGCGGATCTGCTACTACGTCGAGCGGGCCTGACCGGGCCCGCCCATTTTTCGAAGGCTTAGTCGCCGGCCTCCGGGACTGATTCCGGGAGCTGCGTCGCGCCGTGCGTCGCCGGTAGCGCGGTGGGTTCCGGCAGAATGTCCTTGAACACCTCCCCGTAGATCTCCCAGATCGTCACGAACAGCGCCGCTACGATCGGACCCACGACGATCCCCACGGCGCCGAAGAGCGTGAGTCCGCCGAGCGTACCGAGGAGGATCAGCAGGTCGGGCATCTGCGTGTCCCTGCCCACCAGTCGCGGCCTCAGCAGGTTGTCCACCGTGCCCGCCACCAGCGCGCACCACAACGCCAGGCCGATCGCGGCCCCCGTGTGGCCGATGACGAGCAGATAGACCGTCGCCGGCACCCAGATCAGGGCGATCCCAACTCCGGGAAGGATCGAGAGCACGGCCATGACCGTCGCCCAGAAGGCAGCCGCCGGGATGCCGGCGACTGCAAATGCACCTCCCGCCAGTGCCCCCTGCACGACCCCGATCACGAGCGTGCCTTTGATCGTCGCCCGCGTCACGGACACGAACTTCTGCACCAGTCGATCCTCCGACTCGGCGGAGAGCGGCATATAGTAGAGGATCCGCCTCAGAAGCCGCGGCCCGTCCTTCAGGAAGAAGAACATCGAATACAGCATGACGAACAGCATGAAGAAGAAGACCACCGTCCCGCGTGTGGCCGAGGCCAGCTTGGCGACGACGAATGCGCCCACGTGCTCGGTCAGCTGGCCCACCTTCTCTTTGATCTGGTCGCCGTACGGGGTCAGCGCATCGGCGAACGGAAGTCGCTCCATGAGGCGGTCTAGCTCGTCGGGGCGGGCGGACTGTTGCTGAAGCCAGGGCCCGACCGCCTGGGTGACCTCCAGCGCCTGTGCGGTCACGATCCCCAGGAAGCCGGAGAGCGGCAGGAGAAGGGCGAATACGAAGATCAGGATCGTGGCGATGCAGGCGAGGGCTTCGCGGCCCCTGAGCCAGCCCAAGAGGCGCTTGTAGAGCCCGTATAGGAGGCCGCTGAAGATGGCGGCCAGGAACAACGCCATCAGGAACGAGCGCACCATGGAGAAGAAGAGAAGCGAGATCGCGACGACCAGAAGAAGAAGGAACGTCGCCTGGAAGCGTTCGGCGTTGATTCCGCTGCTTTCCATCAGCTGTACTCCGAGTGATCCGAAGTATCTCTGAATCCCTCTCCCGTCGGCTCCTCCACCGTCGCGAGCCCGCACGACTCCAGCTGGTCGCCTGCCCCGTCCAGCTGCCACATGAAGAAGACGGGACGCTCGGTCTGGACGATGTGGTACATGTCCCGGAAGAGCGCGTCAGGCAGCGTGGCCACGATGACGTCCCCGGCGACGCGCCCCACGTTCTTCGTCGTCGACTCGAAGTAGACCTTCACGCCCGCGCTCCCCGGGCCCGTCTCGCCCGCCTCCGGCTCCAGAAACAGGTAGCGTGTGTCTCCGTTCGCACCCTTGTGAGCAGCGCC
>JAUVMT010000164.1 GCA_030600085.1 Gemmatimonadales bacterium
CAGAGATGTGAGCGCTGTCCCAGGACTCCCCCGACGGGACTTCAGTCTCGAAGGTCGCGTTCCGGGTGGCGATCCCCTCCGCATAGATGTGGCTGACCGCCTCCCAGTCAGCGGGCTCGAGCTTCCGGATCTTCACGCGTCTCCGCCCCTACTCGACTCGACGGCGACTCCCACCTCCTGCCCGTAGGAAAGCTCTAGCGTGTGGCCGTCCGGGTCTGAGAGCATGGCGAGGCACCCGGCAGGACCACCCGTCTCCCGCAGCGGCTCACGCAGACGCCCCTCCGAGGCGGCGAGCGCGCACTGTTTCTCCAGCTCGGCGCGGGTCGAACACGCGACGCCCAGGTGCGCGAAGGGGCCGAGCGGCCGGTCCACGCGGCTGGCCTCCATCAGGACGACAACGAACGGCCTCGTGCGATCGCTCAGCCAGGCGATCTCCAGATCCGGGTCTGTCGCTTGGTCGCGGCGGTGCACGACCTCCATCTTCGCGTACCTGGCGTAAAACTCGATGCTCCGGTCCAGGTCGGTTACTTCCAGGGCCACGTGGGTCAGCCCCACGTCGACGAGGCCCCGGCTTCGTCGCCACCGAAACAGCGGAGCCACCAGGCCGCCGATCGTGGCACCGACAACGACGGTGAAGCCGAGCGGGCCGAGATGCTCGAGCGGACCCGCACCGATCGCCCGGTTCATGTAGATCCCCAGCCCGAGAAAGGCGGCTCCACCCAGGAGCGCTCCAACCGCCGACCTTCGGAGCAACAGTCTCATTCCAGCCTACTCGAGCGGGTGGCGGGAGAAATAGGATCGTGTCTCCCTCCAGACGATCCCGGAAAGCAGCAGGAGGCCGATCAGGTTGGGGAACGCCATGAGGGCGTTCATGATATCCGAGAGCAGCCACACGACGTCCAGCTTCGCAACGGCGGCGACGGCGATCACGGTCACGAAGGCGAGGCGATAGGGGAAGATCGCCTTCACGCCGATCAGGTACTCCAGATTCCGCTCGCCGTAGTAGGACCAACCGAGCATCGTGCTGAAAGCGAAGAAGGCGAGACAGACCGCCACGATCACGCCTCCCGTCTCTCCCGGGAGTCCGGTGCTGAACGCTTGCTGCGTGAGGTTCGCCCCGTCGAGCCCCATGGTCCACGACCCGGTGCTGAGGATCGCGATTCCGGTGAAGGAGCAGACGACGATCGTGTCGATGAAGGTCTGAGTCATCGAGACCATCGCCTGCCGCACGGGCTCGTTTGTCTGCGCCGCAGCGGCGGCGATCCCGCCCGTGCCGAGCCCCGACTCGTTGGAGAACACCCCGCGAGCGACACCGAAGCGGACAGCCTGCGCCACCGTATAGCCGATCGCGCCCCCGCCGGCGGCCATGGGCGTGAACGCTCCCTGGAAGACGAGACGGAGCGCTTCGGGCACCTGACCGATGTTGCGGAGGATGACCAGTCCGGCACCGCCGATGTAGAGAACGATCATCATCGGCACGAACACGGCGGTGAAGCGACCTATTGACTTGATCCCTCCGAGGATGACGGCGCCTACGCAGGCGGCGACGACGAGACCCGTGAGCCAATGCGGGATCGAGAATGACCGGTTGAGGGCATCTGCAACCGCCTGGGACTGGACGCCGTTTCCGATTCCGAACGCGGCGATGGAAGCGAAAACGGCGAAAAAGACGGCGAGGAGCTTCCCGACGCCTCCCCAGCGAATACCGTTCTCGAGATAGTACATGGGACCGCCAGACTTTTCTCCGCGCTCGTCCGTCTCGCGAAACCGAACGCCCAGGACCGCCTCGGAGTACTTCGTAGCCATCCCGACAAGCCCGGTCATCCACATCCAGAAGAGCGCCCCCGGCCCACCAGCCGCGATCGCCGTGGCAACGCCGACGATGTTCCCCGTCCCCACCGTGGCGGCGAGCGCGGTCATCAGGGCCTGGAAGTGCGAGATGTCTCCTTCGGCGCCTTCCTCGCGCCGCTTGATGAGGGCCAGCCACAGAGAGTGCTTGAGTTGACGGAACTGGATCCCGCGGAGGAGCACGGTCAGATAAACGCCCGTCCCGACGAGGAGGATGATCAGGGGCGGGCCCCAGACGAAGGACTGGACGTCAGCCAGCATGTCGTGCCTCCCACGATCGGTTGGCAAAGTTGGGTCAGGATCGCACATTGCCGGCCGTAGCAGGCTCTGCGCGGGGACGTGCCCGCGAGTGCCGCGAAACGGCCTGGCCGGCCCATACTGGGTCGACGTTCTCGGAGTCGTCAACAATCTCCCGGGGCATTCGGCTCCATATCGGGGGTTCATGCACACGAATCGACCTCGGCGTGAGCCGGAAGTACTTGGCGAGCTTCGCCCGGCGATCGAGCGCGGCCGTCACATCGCGATGCTCGCGGCTACCGGGTCCGGGCACGAGCTCGTATTCAAGGCGGCAGCCCAATCGGACTGCGAGGCCGGCGAAGGAACCCAGGCCCTGATCCTCTCGCCGACTCGGGACGCTGCACTCAGGCTGGCGGCCGCCCTCGCCGGCGATCCGTCGGACCGCCCCCTGGACCTGATCGTCTGGCCGTCCGCGGGAGGAGTGACCGAGGCCAGCGCCGCCCAGGTCATGATCGGGCCTCCGATCCCGCTGCTGAGAGAGATCCGGGGGGGCCGACTGCCGACCTCCCGCGTGAAGCTGATCTGCGTCGATGGGGCCGATCAGATGGTGGCGCTGGGGGAGTGGGCGTCGGCGGAGGCTCTCCTCGACACCGCGGGATCGGAGGCCCGGAAGGTTGTATCGAGCGCCTCCTTCGAAGGGGACCTGGCCGACCTGCTGAAGCGGCAGCTGGGCCGGGCACGGCGCTGGCCCGAAGAGCTTTTCTCGGACGAGTCGTCGGGAAGCGCCACCGTTGGCGCCCGCTCCGAGATCCTCTGGTACGCAGCCGCCGTGCGCGAAGAAGAGCGACTGGACCTGCTCGCGGCGGCACTGGCGAAGGCCGCAGAGGAAGCGGCGCCCGATGAAGAGGAGACGGCCGTATCCGTCGTCATCTGTCCCGACGAGGAGACGGCCGAACGTGTGCGCTCCGGCCTTCGCTCACGCGGCGTCCCGGCTCATGCCCTCGATGCGGAAGCGGAGCCTCCCACCGGCGGCACGCGGGTGATCACGGAGGCGGACGAGACGGAGGGGGAGCTCGCGGCAGCCGTGCGTTGGAGCCTTCCCACGGACCTCGAAGCCTACACGAAGAGAATGCCCGCCGCCGGCCTGCGGATGACGATCATCGACGCACTGCACCTGCCACAGCTGTCGCTCCTGGCGCGCCGAGCCGCATGGGATCTCCGGCCCGTCACCGCTCCTCCGGCGGAGGAAGGCGGCTCCGTGGAACGTTTTCGTCAGGCCGTGCGGGATCGCTGGCAGGCAGGAGACGTGTCTGCCGAGCTTCTTCTCCTCGAGCCGCTGCTGCAGGAGCAACCCGCCGCGCTGGTGGCAGGAGCGCTGGCGGCGCTCCTGCGGGAACGACCCGAACCCGAGGAGCCGGCCCAGGGCCGGCCGACGGAGGCTTCAAGGGCCGCGGTGGCCCGTGCTTCCCGCGAGGCGGTTCTTCCCGCGTGGACCAGGGTTTTCATCAGCGTAGGGAAGCGGGACGGGGCGGGGCCGGGAGATATCGTCGGGGCGATCGCCGGGGAGAGCGGGGCCACCGGAGGGCAGATCGGGAAAGTCGAGATTCGATCCAGCTTCACACTGGTGGATATCGATGCGGAGATCGCGGACCTGGTGATCGATCGGCTCCGCGGAGTCCAGATCAAGGGTCGAACGGTGGTGGCTCGCCGCGCGCGCGAGGCCGGCGGCTAGAGCGAGTCCTTGAGCCCCTTTCCGGCGCGGAAGTTGGCCGTCGTGCTCGAACCTATACGGATCGGCTCGCCGGTCCGCGGGTTCCGCCCCGATCTCGCCTTGCGCCGCCGTATCTCAAAGGTGCCGAAGCCGGTGATCTGGACCTTGTCATGGCGCTGGAGCGCTCGAGCGATGATCCCTTCGGGAGTGTCGAAGAGGGCGTCCGCGCATCGCTGGGCCTCCGCCTTGGAGATGCCGGCTCGGTGCGAAAGCGAGTCGATGAGGTCGGTCTTGTTCACGATCGCTCCTATTCGTGAAGTTGCCTTGAACGCCGGGGAGTGGGAACGAACGGAGCCAGGTTAGATGGACCCTCCGAGAGCGTCAAGATCGACAATGCCGTGGGATCAAAAAGCCCTCCGCGTGGGCCCGAGGAGAAGGTCCGGCGGAATGACGGACTATCGCACGCTCCTCGCCCGGACCCTGTTCGTGGTACTCGTCGTGAGCACCCTCACGGTTATCGGTACGCTCGCGTTTCTCCAGTTTCCGGGGTGGACGTTCTCCGATGCCCTCTACATGACGATCATCACCCTCTCGGCCGTCGGATACGACGAGGTGCGGCCCCTCAGCGACCAGGGTCGACTCGTCGCCGCTTTCCTTCTGGCCGGAGGGCTCACCTCGATGGGTCTTTGGTTCGCTCTGATCACCTCGGCGATCGTCGAGATGGATCTCACGAACGTGATTCGACTTCGAAAGACCAGGCGAATGATGATGCAGCTGAAGGACCATATCATCGTGTGCGGCGCAGGACGCATGGGGCTCCAGGTGATGCGGGAGCTGATCCATGCGGGCGTCCCCTACGTGGTGATCGAGCAGGACCCTGACCGCGCCGAGCAGATCCGGTCGATGGGGGACGACATCCTCGTCGTCGAGGCCGACGCCACGCGGGACGAATCCCTCGACGAAGCGCGCATCTCGACGGCCCGGGGCCTGATCGCGGCCCTCCCGGACGACATGGCGAACCTTTTCGTCTGTCTGAGCGCCAAGGGGCTGCGCCCCGAACTCGAGGTGGTGGCCCGAGCGTCCGAGGAGGAAGGGATCGGAAAGCTGCACAAGGCGGGCGCCGACCACGTCATCAGCCCGACCGTCACGGGGGGAAGCCGCATGGCGGCGATCCTCCTGCGTCCCCAGGTGGTCAGCTTCCTGGACGTCGTGACCGGAGACGAGGATCTGAAGCTGCGCCTGGAGGAGCTCGCCGTTCCCGCCGACTCCCGCCTCGCGGGCCAGACGCTCTCCGAAGCCCAGATCCCGGACAAGACGGGGCTCATCGTCATCGCGATCCGGCACGCCGGTGGCGACGGGGCGTTCATCTACAATCCCGGCCCTCACGAGCAGATCCGCGCCAACGACGTTCTCATCGTCCTCGGGGGCCCGGAGCAGATTGATTCGCTTCAGGACGCCGCGCGCGCCTGAGGGGTCGGGGAGGCCTGGCAGATCCCCTGCCGGCACCCCGCGGCCTCGAGAGCCTCTCCTTCGGCGGCCGGTCGCGGTCGTGGCCGGCGCCCTCGCCGTTATCGTCGTCTCCTGGCTGGGACTCACCTGGGCCACTCTCCCGTCCGTCTCCAGGTACGCCGAGAGCTGGCCCGACACGACGGCCTACATGCGAATCCGCATCGCCGAAGCGGCCCGAAGAGACGACGCGTTCGAGCTTCGGTACCGCCCGGTGGCTCTCGCCGAAGTGCCACGCTCCCTCAGGCGAGCCGTTCTCGTCTCGGAAGACGCCGCTTTCTTTGACCACTCGGGCTTTGACTGGTACGAGCTGCGCGCGGCGATCCGAAAGGCGTGGCAGGAGAAGGAGGCGCCCAGAGGCGCGAGCACGATCAC
>JAUVMT010000184.1 GCA_030600085.1 Gemmatimonadales bacterium
CCGGAGCCGGGGCCGGGATCGAACGTGCGGGCCTGGCTCTACCGGGTGGCGACGAACGTGGCGCTCGACCGCCTGGCAACGGACAGCCGGAGGTGCTGCGCCCTCGTCGGACGCCGTCTCGAGCTGGCTCCGGAGCCTGCCTCGGCGCCTGATGAGACGCTCCGGGCCTTGAGCCCGGCGGCGCGCTTTCGGGTTCGCGAGAAGGTGGCGACCCTCCCGCCGAAGCAGCGTGAGGCCGTGTGGCTTCGCTGGGTGGAGGGACGGGATTACGAGGCGATCGCGGCGCGGCTCGACTGCTCGCAGGCGAGCGCCCGGGCGAACGTCTACAACGGGATGAAGCGGCTTAGGGTGGAGCTCTTGGACGTATGGAACGAGGAGAATGGACGATGACGGGCGACGGATGCACGTACTGCGAGGATGACGTTCTCGCCTACGTGGCCGGCGAGCTCGCGGCCGAGGCGGACCTGGAGATGTCGGTGCACCTGGGCGACTGCGTGGAGTGCAGGGAGAGCGCGGCGGATTTCAAAGCGCTGGAACCCATAATCTCCGAGTGCTGCCGGGACGAGGCGATCTACTGGCACACGTTCGAGAGCCCGTTCGGCCGGATGTTCGTGGCCGCTACGTGCAAGGGCGTGGCCCGGCTCACCTGGCGGAGTCTCACCGAGGACGGATTCCGGGAATGGATCGGTGAGCAGCACCCCGGGCGTCCGCTGATCCGAGATCCAGAGGCATTGGCGGACGTGGAGAGACAGGTCAAGGAGTACTTTCGCGGCGAGCGGACCGAGTTCGACATGGATGTGGACTTGGGCGTGCTCAGCGGTTTCGAGCGAGGCGTGCTCGAGGAGCTGGACGAGGCGATCCGCTTCGGCCAGGTGATTCCGTACTCGGAGCTGGCGAAGCGGATCGGGAAGCCGAAGGCAGCCCGCGCCGTCGGCAATGCGGTCGGGGCCAATCCGGTGCCGATCATCGTTCCCTGCCACCGGGTGGTGCGGCTGGATGGGTCGCTGGGAGGCTACGGTGGTGGGGTGAAGTACAAGGAGCGGCTGCTCGAAATCGAGGGTCGGGAAGACCTTCTCAAAGCGGGTTGAGGAGCCGCGTGAAACCGGCGCCGAAAACTCCGGTGAAACCCTTTGGCCGGTTTATACGTCAAACTACGTAGAAAGAGGTGTGGGGCGGACGCGGAAAGCGAGGGGACGGGACGATGAAGAGGAAGAGGAGCAAGAAGGTGGATCGAATCATAGATACGCGAAATCAGGGCTGCGTGGAGATGAACTGGACGGCGGATGCCAAGGCGTACATGGTTACGAGCGTGGTCGTGGCGTTCCTGCTGACGGTCTTCGCGGTGCTCCTGCCGGCGGCGGCCTAGAAGCGTCAGGTCACCGCCGGGTCAGCGGCCCGGCAACGAAAACTCCTTCCCCAGGCCGCGCCGATCGGCGATTCGAGCAAAGCTCGAGCCGGCGGACGCGGCTCTTCTGCATCCAGCGCTCACATCCCGTGACCGCGACGGGCGTGCGATGTAGGTTCGACGCGTGAGAGACAGCGAACCGAAGCCGGGCTCCGAGACGGGCCGCTCCGGTGGAGCACGCCCCCACCCGTTCTTCCTCGGCCTCGCGCCCGAATATCGTGATCCCGAGCGGGCCGCCGCCTGCATCCTGCCCGTCCCCTATGATGCGACGAGCAGCTGGATGAAGGGTGCCGGCCGTGGGCCTGCGGCCCTCATCTCCGCCTCCAACTACGTGGAGATGTGGGACATCGAAACGGCGACGGAGCCGTACCGCCACGGGATCGCGACGCTCTCGCCGGTGGAGATCGACGGGCCGCCCGACGCGCTCGCCGATGCCGTCGAGCACCGCGTCGGAGAGATCCTGGATCGCGGGCAGCTGCCGGTCATGTTGGGCGGCGAGCACTCCGTGACCGTGGGGGCCGTTAGAGCCGCGGCGGCCCGAACACCGGGACTATCCGTCCTGCAGGTCGACGCCCACGCGGACACGCGCGAGACGTACGGCGGCTCCGCCTACAACCATGCCTGCGTGATGGCTCGCGTGCGGGAGCACTGCCCGATCGTGCAGGTCGGGATCCGAAGCCTCGACACGTCGGAGGTGGAGGGCCTCGATGGGGAACGCGTCTTTTTCGCGCACGAGATTGCCGTCGAGCGGGCAGGAGCGACGGATCCTTCCGGTGCCCGGCCCTGGATGGAGCGCGCCGCCGGACTCCTGAGCGAAGACGTATACGTGACGATCGATGTGGATGGATTCGATCCGAGCGTGATGCCGGCGACCGGCACGCCGGAGCCCGGAGGGCTCTACTGGTACGAGGTGAACGCACTGCTTCGACTCGTCGCCGGGTCGCGCAGGATCGTCGCCTTCGATGTCGTGGAATTGCTCGACCTACCTGGCCACCACGCAAGCGCCTTCACCGCCGCCAAGCTCGTGCACCGTTTGTTGGCCGAGATCTTCGCGGCTCGCACGCGTTAGTCGGCGAAAGGAGCTAGTACTTGCCCTACTGGAAGGGTTGCCAGTTCGGGTCGCCGAGCATGAACCGGGCGATCCACGGCACCGGCGGAGCGCCGTCCGCCATGAACTCGTCGTGGAAGCTGCGCAGGTCCAGCTCGGGCCCTCGCGCCTCGACGAGATCATCCCGCAGCCGCATGACCATCAGCTTGCCCAGCGTATAGTTCAGGTACTGCGGGTCGTACGTTCCGCGCAGCGCCTGTTGGCGCGCGTTCACCGAGTCCTGGTAGGCGAGCGCACGGAACATCTGCTCCGACTCCTCCACGGTCATCCCCTGGGTGTGCAGGCCGATGGAGGAGAGATAGCGGACGGCCCGCAGCAGAGCATCCTGCACGACGGCGAGGCCCAGGCGGGGGTTCGAGCCGGCCAGCCCGTGGCGCCAGGACATCTCCTCCGTGTAGTGCGCCCACCCTTCCGTCGTCACGTAGGAGGTCAGCAGCCGCTGTGTCTTCGTCGGCGCGCGGTTGATGTGGGTGAAGTGATGGTAGTGGCCCGGGTACGTCTCGTGAGCCGACGTGTTGAGGATCGTCCACCGGTTGTGGCGTCGCAGGAAGTCTCGCGCCGCAGCCTCCGGCCAGGACGCATCGACGGGATGGATGAAGTAGAAGCCGGTGTTGCCAGGCTCGAAGGGGCCGGGGATCATGATGTAGGCGAAGTTCGTACGCCGGAACGGCGGGATCTCCTTCACCTCGACCGTCCCCGGCAGAAGCGTCCCGATTCCCTCGCCGTCCACGAAGCTCACGAGTCCGTCGATATCGCCGGCGGCGGTTTGGACGATGGCGTCGGCGGCAAGGCTGTCTTGTCCCAACGCCTTGAAGGCGGCCTCGATCCCTTCTCCGGGCACGATCTGCTCGGCCAGCGAGTCTCCCAGTGCACGCAGGCGATCGATCTCCGCTCGCCCGATCTCCTCCAAGCGGTCGATCGGAATGTCCACCCCGGCGAGCAGTGCGTTCATCCTGCGATATAGGTCAGGGCCGAGCGCATACTGGCCGTGCGCCTCCGGCAGAACCTCGTCGGCGAGGTACGAGGCGTAGTCCTGGATAGCCGTCGCCGCCGCGTTGCGGGCCGCCGCGAATCTCGCTTGCAGCTCGGAATCCTCGACCGAGGCAAGAGCCTCTGACAACTCGCCGCGCAGGAAGGCGGGCAGGCCTCGATAGTTGACCAGCGCCGTCTCCACGAACGGACCGGGCGGGTTCTCGACGTTGACCCATGCCGCCTCGAGCAGCGGCGGAACGGCTTCCAGCCTGGCCACGATCGCGTTCATTCGCTCTTCGAGGGGCGCGTGCTGCGAGAGCAGGAGAAGGGAGAGGTCCATCTGAGAGGCGTAGAACCGCGGATCCTTGCGCCATGACCCGACCTCGTCGAGCCAGAAGAGATCGCCCCGCACCTGGCGCAGTATCAGCTCGCGGTCCAGGGCGGCGTCGGATGTGAGAGATGCCTCGCCGCCGGCCTCGAGCCGGCTCTCCAGCTCCCGGAGACGGCCGATGTACGCGCCGATCGCATCTGCATCGCGGCGGCCCGTGAGGTTGTCGTAGTCGTGCAGACCGGCCTCGGCGGCTTCCGTCGGATGGAAGTCGAAATAGGCTTCGAAGAAATCCTCGATGATCGTGTCGAAATCCGGCGAATCCATGCTTCCTTCATACGGTAACCTGCCCAACAGGGCATCAACGGACAGGCTGTTGCGGGGGACTGCCGAGCGAAGTTGGTCGAGCGTCGCGCCGTGAGCAACCTCCCGCGTGCCTGGCATCGCGTGGCGAGCAAGCCCGAGCCCAGAGCTTGCCCTCCGCCTGCGGACGGCGACCCCAGATACGTACCTTGTGAAAGCACATGGTCATCGACGTAGACTCCCACGGGTGTCGGGAAGGACCCTCTTGGAGAGAACCCATGAGTAGACCGAACGCACGGCACGCAGCCCGAACCCCGACTCGGCGGTCGCCACGTCGCCTGCCCGCCCTCACGCTCGCAGCATCGATCCGCCTCGCAGGCCTCGCTGGCCTCGCCGCCGCCGCCGGCTCAGCGGCGACAACGCCGCTGATGGCGCAGCACGCGGCACAAACCGCTCCCCAGAGCCCGATTCCCGACCCGGCCACGGTGACGCCCGAGGCCTGGCAGGAGGACCTCACGTTCCTGGCGGCACGCATCTCGGAGCAGCACCCGAATCCCTGGCACCACGTGACACGCCAGGAGTTCGAGGCGGCCGTGAGCCGGCTGCACGGCCGGCTTCCCGAGCTCGGCTATCCACAGATCCTGGTGGGTTTCATGCAGATCGTGGCCCTGCTGGGGCCGGGGGATGGGCACAGCCGGGTGCGTCTCGAGCCTCCTTTCATCGGCGCCCTCTATCCCCTCCGTCTCTGGTGGTTCAGCGACGGCCTGTACGTCCGGTCGGCATCGCCGGAGTTCGTGAACCTGGTCGGCAAGCGGGTCCTCTGGATTGGCGGCTCCAAGGTGAACGAGGCAGCCGAGCGGCTCCGCGCCGTTGCCGCCGGAGATAACGCGGTCCATGAGCGGCTCAGCATTCCCGCGTTGATGGTGATGCCGGAGGTCAGGAGGGGAGCCGG
>JAUVMT010000071.1 GCA_030600085.1 Gemmatimonadales bacterium
CGGCGAGCCTCTCTCGAACGTCCTCATCGAACTGGAGGCGCAAGGGGGTCCAGGCCCTGACGGACTCCACGGGGAGGTTCAGGGTAGCCGGAATCGCTCCGGTGGTGGACACGGTGAAGGCCAGCTACTTCAACCTCGCATCCAGCCGCGTGCCGGTTGACCTGACGGGTACCGGTCCATACGAGATCAACCTTTCCCTCAGCGGCGCGGCATTCGCCGTCGCCGATCTCGTCGTGCAGATCAGGGGATCGCCGTGGGCGGCCTCGCAGTTCGCGCACCGGATCGAGGGCAGGCGCGGCGAGATCGTCTTCTATCCGGAGATCCGTAGGCGCTCGACGCTGCGTCTGATCGACTTCTTCAGAACGGTCAGACGGACCAGGATCCGATACGAGCAGGGCGAGTGGAGGTTGTTCATGCGCGGTCTCACCTCAGCCCGATACTGCCGGCCTGCCATCTTCATGAACGGCGTCCCGGCCCCGGACTGGGTGATCGACGCCACCACCGTGGAGGACGTTCTGGCTCTCGAGCTGTACTGGGATCCGAACGTGCCCGGAGAGTTCAAGCGCTTCAACAGCTGTGGTGCGGTGAACATCTGGACCGGAAACCCCTCCGCCATCGCCGAAGGCTGACCGGGGGGAGCGCCCTCGACGCCTCAGCGAGATCTGCCGAGCGCCGAGCGGGCGGCGTGATAGCCGCACATCCCGTGGACGCCGCCACCGGGAGGCGTGGAGGACGAGCAGAGATACACGCCGGGGATCGGGGTGGCGTACGGGTCGCGCTTTGGAAAGGGTCTCGCGAGGGTCTGCGCCAGCGTGTTGGCGCCGCCCGAGATGTCCCCGCCGACATTGTTCGCGTTCAGGGCGGCGAGGCTGGCCGGCCCGAGCACGCTTCTCGCCAGGATGCAGTCCCTGAACCCAGGTGCGAAGCGCTCGACCTGGGACTCGATCCGCTCCGTCATGTCGCGATCGCTGCCGTGCGGCACGTGGCAGTACGCCCACCCGGTATGCCTTCCCTCCGGAGCCCGCGTGCGGTCGAAGAGGCTGTGCTGTGCGAGTAGGACGAACGGCTGCTCCGGGACACGACCCTCCCAGGCGTGGCGCTCCGCCTCGGCGATCTCCTCAAACGTGCCCCCGACGTGGACGGTGCCGGCCCGGCCACAATCGGAGGCCGTCCACGGGATGGGGTCGCTCAACGCCCAGTCCAGCTTGAAGACGCCCGGCCCGTACCGATAGCGCGAGAGACGCCTCCGATAGCGGGGAGGAAGCTCGTCCCCCGCTAGCTCCAGGAGCTGCCGAGGGGTTACCGAGAAGAGCTTGAGGGCTCCCTCCGGCAGGTCCCCGAGAGCCTTTACCGGTCGTTCCGTGACGATCTCGCCTCCCAGCGAACGCAGCACGGAGATGAGGCCGTCGGCCAGTCGCTGGGATCCTCCCTCCGGAAACGGCCAGCCGACGACGTGCCCGAGGGAGGCGAGCACGAGCCCGATGGCGGCGCTGGGGCGCATCTCCAACGGGATGACGGAGTGTCCCGCCAGGCCGGCGAGCAGGGCTCGGGCCCGGATTCCCTCAAAGGAGCCCGCCAGGCTGCGAGCGGATCGAAGGCCGAGCAGGCCGAATCGCGAGAAGCGGATGGGATGCCGGGGCATGCCCATGGGACCCAGCAGGTCGTCCGCCAGTTGGTCCCATCCCTCGACGAGCGGCCCGAGGAGACGCCGGTATGCCTCTCCATCAGGGCCGAGCGCGGCCGCGGTCTCTGAGAGTGATCGCTCCAGCACGACCGCCGAGCCATCGTCCAGCGGATGGGCGAGCGGCGCCTCCGGCTGCGTCCAGCGGACGCCGTGCGCGTCCAGATCCAGGCCGCGGAAAAACGGTGACGCAAAGCCCAGAGGGTGGATCGCCGAGCAGACATCGTGATGAAAGCCCGGGAGGGTCAGCTCCGCCGTGCGCATGCCGCCTCCCGGCGTGTCGCTGGCCTCGTACAACGTGACGTCCCGACCCGCTTGAGCCAACACGATCGCGGCGGCCAGGCCGTTGGGCCCGGAGCCCACGACGACCGCGGCTTGTGGAGATGTACTCATCCAATCATCCGATTGCCCGGCTCTCTCGCCTCGGGTAGCTTCCCGTGCTCCGCTCCGCCATCGGAAAGGTCACACGTCATGCACGTTTTCGCTAAGTGCGAGAACTTCACCACCTCCCGAGAGCTCCGCGCGATCGGCCTCTATCCGTATTTTCAGCCGATCGAGGAGTCGTGCGACACGACCGTCGTGATCAAGGGCGAGCGGAAGGTGATGGCGGGGTCCAACAACTACATGGGCCTCACGCACGATCCGCGCATCCTCGAGGCCGCCAGAGAAGCACTCATCCGGTACGGCAGCGGCAACACGGGCAGCCGCTTCCTCAACGGCAACCTGGACCTCCACGATCAGCTCGAGAGCGAGTTGGCCGACTTCGTCGGGAAGGAAGCGGCCCTGGTCTTCTCGACCGGATATCTGACCAACCTCGGCACCCTATCGGCGTTGATCGGCCGAAACGACACGGTCTTCGTGGACAAGCTGGCCCATGCGTGTATTCAGGACGGAGCTCGGTTGAGTTTCGGCCGGGTGCAGCGCTTCACCCACGGCGACTACGAGAAGCTCGGGGCGATGCTGGCTGCCGAGAAGGAGGAACGGGGAAAGCTCGTCGCCGTGGACGGCGTCTACAGCATGGAGGGAGACCTGGCCGACCTTCCGACGCTCGTCCGCCTGCGGGCGGAGCACGGGGCCGGCCTGGTGGTGGACGACGCGCACTCGCTCGGCGTGGTCGGGCCGGAGGGCAACGGGACGGCGGCTCACTTCGGCCTGACGGACGAGGTGGACCTGATCACCGGCACCTTCTCGAAGTCGTTCGCCTCGATAGGTGGCTTCGTGGCCGGGACCGACACGATCTGCGAGTACCTCCGCAACAACGCGCGCGCCCTCATCTTTAGCGCGAGCATGCCTCCGGCGGCCGTTGCGACGGTGCTCAAGGCTTTGGAGATCATTCGCGAAGAGCCGGAGCGACGCGAGCAACTGTGGAAAAACACCCGGAAGATGATGGAGGGCTTCCGCACCATCGGCTTCGAGATCGGGCCGACCGAGACGCCGATCATTCCGGTTTTGGTCGGGCCGATGGACAAAACCTTCCGGTTCTGGCGGGAGCTTTTCGACGCCGGCGTGTTCACGAATCCCGTCGTGCCGCCCGCCGTTCCCGAGGGCAGCTGCCGCCTCCGGACGAGCTACATGGCCACACACACCGACGAGCAGCTGGACTTCGTCCTCGAGTGCATCGAGCGGATCGGCAAGAAGCTCCAGGTGGTGTGAGCCGCACCGGCCCCCGCCGACACGCGCTCGTGGACCGAGCCGTCTGAACCGGTCTCGCCTCCGATGAGCGGCGTCCTCTCCGTGGTCCCCGTGTCACCGCGAAGCGATGAGATGGAGGCGTTCATCCGCCTCCCGTGGTCGATCTACGAAGGCGACGCCGTCTGGGTGCCACCGCTTCTGCGAGACATGCGAGTGATGATGGATCCGAAGCGGCATCCGTTTCACGACCACTCCGAGGCTCAGGCGTTCCTGGCCCTGAGAGACGGCCGCCCGGTGGGCCGAATAGCGGCGATACACAACCGGCGTCACGTCGAATATCAGGGCGAGAACACCGGGTTCTTCGGCTTCTACGAGTGTCGGCGCGACGACGAGGCATCCTCTGCCCTCCTGGACGCGGCGGCCGCCTGGCTTCGCGAGCGCGGGCTGGAGGGGATGCGCGGCCCGGTGAGCTTCTCCACCAACGAGCAGGCCGGCCTGCTCGTGGAGGGGTTCGACGATCCGCCGGCGGTCATGATGGCCTACAACCCTCCCTACTACGCAGAGCAGCTGGAGGCGTACGGCCTCGAGCTCTCCAAGACGCTGGTCGCGTACTTCCTGCACGCCGCTGCACCGCCCGAATACCTCGTGCGGGCGGCCGGCGTCGTCGAGCGACGCACCGGCGTGAGGGTCAGGTCGCTCAGCATGCGAGACTTCGCGCGGGACCTGAATATCATCCGCGATCTCTACAACTCGGCCTGGGAGCGTAACTGGGGTTTCGTCCCGATGACCGAGGACGAGATCGACCATATGGCGAAGGAGCTGAAGCCCGTCGTCGACCCCCGCCTTACCCTTATAGCCGAGGATGCCGAGAATCGGCCGGTCGGGTTCGCACTTGCCCTCCCGGACTTCAATCAGGTGCTGAAGCACTTGAACGGGCGGCTCTTCCCGTTCGGGGTGTTGAGGGCGTTGTGGCTCCGGCGAAAGATCGACCGGCTGCGCGTGCTCACTCTGGGCGTGCGTCGCGAGTACAGGGGGAAAGGACTGGATGCCCTCTTCTACCTGGGCATCTTCAAAGGCGGGAACTCGCAGGGGATCGCGCAGGGCGAGTTCTCCTGGGTGCTCGAGGACAACGATTCGATACGCAGGCCCCTGGAGAGGATGGGTGCGCACGTGTACAAGCGGTACCGTCTTTACGAGACGTCGCTTCGTCCGTGAGCCACGGTAGGGCGCTCGTCACTGGGGCGACCGGCTTTGTCGGAAGCCACGTGGCCGCCGCCTGGGTGGACGCCGGCTACGACGTTCGCTGCACGGTGCGTGCGACGAGCGACACGCGCTGGCTCGAGGGCCTGGACGTGGAGTCGATGGAGTGGGATGTGCGGGATTCCGATGGCTTGAAGGCGGCGCTTCGAGACATCGACACGGTGGTGCACGTCGCGGGTGTGACTCGTGCTCCCCGAAGACCCGACTACTTCAAGGTGAACGCCACCGGCTCGGCCCGCCTCGCCGAAGCGGCGGCAAAGGCGGGCGTCTCGCGTTTCGTACTGGTCAGCAGCCTCGCCGCCCGCGGACCAGACGGCGGAGACGGTCCCGTGAGCGCCTACGGAGAGAGCAAACGACGCGGCGAAGAGCTCGTCCGGCTCTTCGAAGGGAAGATGGACATAGTGGTTCTCCGGCCCGGTGGCATCTACGGGCCCCGAGACTCGGATCTCTTTCCCCTGTTCGAGATGGCCGGCAAGGGCTGGCTGGTAGCGCCGGCCGGCAGCCCTCCGCTGCAGCCGGTGTACGTGAGCGACGTCGCGCGACTGACGGTGGCGGCGGGCACGGGTGAGTACGCAGGACTCGGCCCGTATCCCGTGGCCGAGGAGGGCGAGTATCGCTGGCGGGAGGTTCGCGAGGGGCTGGCGTCCGCGCTCGGCCGGCGCGTCCGGCTGGTTTGGCTTCCGAAGATGGTCTTTATCTCGGCCGGGGTGATCGTCGAGACCGTGGCCCGACTGACCCGGCAGGACGCTCCCCTGGACAGGAGAAACGCGGTCGACCTGAGCCGGCACGGCTGGACCTGTGACACGACGGCCACGCGCGCCGCCTTCGCCTGGCAGGCCGAGGTTCCACTTCCCGAAGGCCTGGCGCTGACGGCGGAGTGGTACCGGCGGGTCGGTTGGCTGCCGAAGCTGTGAGCAAGAACGGCACGGGCCTGCTGGCGATCGATCGGGTGGCGATCGGTTATCTGGCGCTGACCGGGGCGCTGTCGTTCGCCGGTGGCCTCCAAGGGGTGATGTTCGCCGCCCTACACGTCTTCGTGATCTTGTTGATCGTCATGATATCGCGACGGCCACTTCCTCGCGGGAAAGTGGGCACCTTCTTCAGACTGCTCTATCCGGTGGCCGCGACGCCTCTCCTCTACCACGAGATCTCCTACTTGAACCAGTTCGTGGTCACGGGCTTCTTCGATCCGATCGTGCAGAGATGGGAGGTGGCCCTTTTCGGATCACAGGTCAGCCAGGAGGCCGCCGGCTGGTTCCCGGCGCTTTGGCTCTCCGAGTTCATGACGCTCGGCTATCTGACCTATTATTTCGTGATCCCCCTGCTGGCCATCGGCGCTTGGGCGTCGGGCGGTAGGGCCGGGTTCCACCGACTCGGGGTAACGGTCGCACTGGCCTTCGCCCTCTCCTACGTAGGGTTTATCCTGTTTCCGGTGATGGGTCCTCGGTACTGGTACGGAGCGCTCGAGGGGGCGCTGTCGGAGGGGAGCATCTACCAATTCGCGCGAGAGCTGCTCGAGGGCGGTTCTTCGAAGGGCACGGCGTTCCCGAGCTCGCACGTCGCCGGGACGTGCGCCGCCTGGTTCGCGGCCGCGCGGGAGGACGAGCGCCCCTTCTTCCTGGCCGCCGTCCCCGTGGTGACCCTCGTACTCGGAACCGTCTGGGGAGGCTTCCACTACGCGGTCGACGCCGCGGCAGGTCTTATGATCGCCGGAATCGCGCTTGCCCTGGCTCCCCGGCTCGCTGCCTGGGCTCCGCTCCCCGATGACTCCCTGGCACCCGACACCCCGTAGAGAGTAAGGGCTGTACCGGCCATATTGGTGTTGGTTTCTGACTCGTCTGGAGAGGACGCGACATGGAGGCACTCGGGCTACTGGCGCCGATGATCGTGACGGTCACCCTCATCTTGATGATCGGGGCCGTCATCCTGCTTAAGCCGCTTTCCAAACAGGGCGCGGCCCTCTTGGAGCAGATGCTGAAAGACCGCCGGGAAGGGCGAGCCGAGAACGACTTGGAGCACCTAACCTCTTCAATCGCTAGTATTTCCGAGCGTATGCGGCTGTTGGAGGAACGGCAGAGCTTCACGGAGTCGCTCATCGAGGCGACCCCCGAGAGCCGCGGCCGGATCCCCGAGCACGTCGAGCTGGCCTCTCGCGAGGAATGAAATCCCCGTTTCGCCCGGGATTCTCGGGCAACCATCGAGTACCGCTATGCGTCGAAAGAGCGGACAATAGAAAAGGACTCGGGTGGAAGAGCGGGCACTCGTAGACCGCGCCAAGGCCGGCGACCGGATCGCGATGAGTCACCTTTACGAGGCTCATTCGCGGCGCGTGTACGCCGTTGTTAGGCGACTGGCGGGGGATGACGATTTGGCGGCGGATCTGTCGCAGGACGCATGGGTGAGGGCGTTTGAGCGCCTTCACCTCTATCGCGGAGACGCGGCGTTCGGAACGTGGATCCACCGCTTGGCGACGAACGTCGCGCTGAACCGGCTTCGGCGTCGAACGAAGAGGCCGGACGTCGAGCGTGCGGCAGTGGGGATGCGCTCGTACGAGAAGCCGTCCGACGACGCAGTGATCAGCCGCCGGGTGTTGACGGTGGCACTGGACAGAATGCCGCCGGGATACAAACGCGTGCTCGTGCTGCACGACGTCGAAGGTTGGACACATGAAGAGATCGGGGAATCGCTGGGCATCGCGCCCGGTACTTCCAAGTCACAGCTACACAAGGCGAGGGCGCGGATGCGAGAGCTGATCGCACCGACCTCCGTCGCCAGCGAAGCGGGGAACAGCCTGCAATGAGTGAAACGAAGTCAGAGCACCTCACGCTCGAGATGATCTCGGTACTGCTCGAGGAGCCGGAGGAGCACGCGGAGTCGGCGGCTCATCTGGCGGCCTGCGAGGAGTGTAGCCTGGAGCATTCGCGAATGCGCCGAATGCTCATGGCGCTCTCGGGTCTCGGAGAGATGCAGCCGCCGGCCGACGAATGGGAGCGGATAGAGGCGAAGCTGCCACGGGAAAGGGGTGTGCTCTTCTTGAGACGAGCAGGCCTCTTCACGGGTTGGCCCGTCCAGGCGGCGGCGGCGATGCTCCTCTTCGCGGGCGGCATCGTGGCAGGCCTCGCGCTCACCGGCGGCCCGTCTCGCGATGCCACCCAGGTAGCCGGAAGCGAGACGCTCCAGTACGTGGGCGAGGCGGTTGCGAGCGGCCCCGAGACAGCGTCTCCCTTCCTTTCGGGTCAGTACTACGAAGCCGTTGCGCAGCTCGAGAGACTGAGAGCGCGACCGGTGAGCTCGAGAGATCTCATCGAGAATCCCGCGGCCGCGACGGCGCGTCTCGCGCGACTGGATGCTCTCATCCTGGCTTCTCGCGAAGCGCTGGCGACCTCCCCGACGGATCCGACGATCAACAACCTCCTCTTCGAGTTGATCGAGGAGCGGGACGACATGGCCTCCGGCCTCGAGGGAGCCGTTCGCTTGGCCGGGCTGGAGTATAGATAGATATGGATAAAGAGAAGTGGAGCGGATGTTAGATCGATGCTGAAGTCGAGCTCAAAGTTCGCGCTGTGCGGGGTCGCGATCGGGCTGGGAGCCATTCCGGTCTTCGCGGGCTCGGGAACCCTTCTCGCGCAGCAGCCGTCGCCCGAGGATCCTCCGAGCACGCGAACCTACGCGCCCGAGCAGGCGCCCGCGGTTCGGCGGGACGGCAAGCCGTGGCTCGGGGTCGGACTCGAGACCCGTAAGGAGTGCCGCTCCGACGCGGAGGACGAATGTCGGGTCATCGTCCTCATCAGCTCCGTCGTCGTCGGGAGCCCTGCCGAGGCGGCCGGGATCAAGGTCGGCGACATCGTCGTGTCGCTGGATAAAGCCACGCCGGAGAGCCGCGAGTTCCGTGTTGGTCTCGACGGCATGGAGGTCGGAAAGCCGGTGACCATCGAGGTCGCTCGGGCGGGACGACAGGTCTCGGTCCTGGTCGTGCCGCAGCCACGTCCGCCGAAGCCGATGCACGTGAGGGCGAGAACGAGCGTTCGGACGTGGACGTCGGCCGATGGCGAGATGGAGGTGAAGGTTCCTATCGTCATCGAGTCTGAGGGTTCCCCGGAAGGCTCCAGCTGGGTGTATCGGAGCGATGACGAAGGATTCGTCGTAGTCGTCCCGAGCGAGGATGGCTGGCGAGTCCAGTTCTTCGCCGAGGAAGGGGAGGGCCAGGTCGACGAAGCCTTCAAGAAGCTCAACATCGAGCTCCGCGAGCTCGAGAAGCAGATGAAGTATGTGCGGGAAGATGCGGCGGTGAGCGCCCGGGAGCAGGCGAGGTACTGGGGTCGGGTGAAGGCGGAGCTGGGTCCCGAGATGGCGGCGCTGCGCGATTCCGTGCTGGCCGAGGCCCGCGCGAAGCTCGCGGAGGTCAGGAAGGCCAGGCAGGCCTATCGAACCTCGGAGAGAATCCACTACGCACCGCCGGCCCATCTGGTGGAGGCGACGCGGCGAATAGCGGGCGCGGAGTTCGAGCCGCTGGGGCCTCAACTCCAGCACGAAGGCCTGGAGCAGGGCTTGTTGGTTCTGCGCGTGATTTCCGGAACGCCGGCCTGGAAGCTCGGCCTCCGACGCGGCGACGTGGTCACCGAGGTCGCGGGCGCCGCGTGCAACGAGGTCTCGGACCTTCGGGCGGCTCTCGTCCAGCCCGGCGAGGAGAGCGTCACGGTGAAGTGGGTCCGGCACGGAGAGGTCGTGACGGGCACCCTCAACGACTAGTCGAATAGTCGAAGGGTGGTCGAAGAGCTCCTCCAGCTCCGCGCATCCCCGCGCATCCTCGCGCTAGTCCCTTGGCCCCTCGTGCGCTCTGTCGCGACCGCATGACCGGGCAGATCTTGCTCTCATGGAGAATCCCGCAGCCGCGGAAGACGTGCTGGCGGCGCTCGCCGTCCTCTCCGAGGAGCTGAAGCACGCGTTCAGGCGCTGGGAGGAGAGTCCCG
>JAUVMT010000036.1 GCA_030600085.1 Gemmatimonadales bacterium
ATGAGCCGGTCCATCGACTCGGGCTCCTGGACTCGTCTCTCGCTCATTTACCACCTCGAGCGACCCGTGTCACAAAAAAAGTATCAGGTCGAGATCTCCATGATCCCGCCCATGCGAAGGCCCTCCAGCGCCGCTTCGACCCTTACCGGCTGGCCGACGATCCTGTAACCTCATGCCGTTACAGGGTTTGAAGGTTCAGGTCTTGGAGTCACGGCCGCGCGCACTCCTCGTGACCGGCCCTCGAGAAGGTCACGGAGAGCGTGAGGCCCACCTTCAGGAGTGCAAATTCAAGACCTGCCAGCAAGGCGAATTCGCGCCACGACAGTCTGCAGGGCTAGTCTAGTCAGTCCTGCCTTTCCGAGTCCGCCTTGACGGACCCGGTCGGAACCACGTGAGCCGGACGCCGCCGATTGAGCAACGTAGCCCCCGACGAGTCTCCGGATCGCCCTTCGGGCCTTTGGGCGTCGATTCGGGAAGCGCTCAGCGGCAGCGAGCGGGACTACACGAAAGGCAGCCTGAACCGTGCCGTCGCGATGCTCGCCATCCCGATGGTGCTGGAGATGGCAGGGGAATCCGCCTTCGCGGTCGCGGACGTCTTCTTCGTCGCGCGCCTGGGGGGCGAGGCGCTCGCTGCCGTGGGCCTCACCGAGTCCGTGCTCGAGATCATCTACGCGATCGCGATCGGGCTCAGCATGTCCACGACCGCCATGGTGGCCCGTCGGTTCGGCGAGAAGAACGAGCGAGCCGCGGCCAGGACCGCCGTGCAGGCGATCGCCGTCGGAATCGCGACGTCCATCATCCTGGGAGCCGCCGGCGTCATCTGGGCGCCTCAGCTGCTTCGCATGATGGGAGCCACACCAGAGACCGTGGAGATCGGGAGCACGTATACCCGCGTCATGTACGGCAGCATGGGCGTCATCGTCCTTCTCTTCCTGAACAACGCGATCTACCGGGGAGCGGGAGACGCGGCGATGGCGATGCGCTCGGTCTGGCTGGCCAACGGCATCAACATCGTCCTCGATCCCCTGTTGATCTTCGGGCTCGGGCCCTTCCCGGAGCTCGGCCTCACCGGAGCCGCGGTGGCCACCACGATCGGACGCGGCACGGGCGTGGCCTATCAGTTTTGGGGCCTCTCCCGCGGTCGGCGGCTACGAGTGGGAGCATCTGACGTACGCCTCGATCTAAATGTCGTGCGGCGCCTCCTCCGCATCTCGAGCGGCGGCGTAGGGCAGCTGCTCGTCTCCCAGGCGAGTTACATAGGCCTGATTCGAATCCTGGCCGGCTTCGGCACCGCGGTCCTTGCCGGCTACGTGGTGGCAATCCGCGTCGTCATCTTCATCATCATGCCGGCCTGGGGCCTGAGCAACGCGGCCGCCACGCTGGTCGGACAGAACCTCGGTGCCCGGAAGCCGGAGAGGGCCGAACGGGCCGTGTACGTCACGGGCGCGTGGAACATGCTGTTCATGGCGGTGATCACGGTGCTCTTCGTGACCTTCGCACCTTGGATCATCGCACCCTTTATCGCTGAACCGGAGTCACACGCCTCGGGGACCAGCGCTCTGCGGATCATCAGCTATGGGTATGTGTTCTACGCGTGGGGGATGGTGATGATGCAGGCGTTCAACGGGGCCGGCGACACCGCCACCCCCACGAAGCTCAACTTCGTCATCTTCTGGCTCTTCCAGCTCCCGCTCGCCTGGATCCTCGCCCGGACCCTGGAGCTTGGGCCGGTCGGCGTTTACTGGGCGATCGCCATCGCCTACTCGCTCTCGGCGGTCATCGGCGTTCTCCTTTTCCGCCGCGGCAAGTGGAAGGAAAAAGAGGTCTGATCTGGACTCGGGCGGCACCAACATCCCATCTTCAGCCGACTGCAAAGCCGTCCCTCGATCAACAGCCGCAGGAGGATCCGATGAGAATCCGCTTCACCACCTCATTCGCGCTGATCGCGGGCCTGACGCTCGCGGCCTGCCAGCCCCGGGACACCGAGACCGCAGCCGACGTCCAGGTCGAGACGCCGGACTTCGCTTTGATGAACGAAGCCTATGACGCGGCGACGAACGCCGGCGACGCTGAGGCGATGGGCATGCTGTACGCGGGTGACGCCGTCTCGATGCCGCCCAACGCCTCATCCCTGGTCGGCCGAGCGGCCATCGTCGCCGACGCCGCCGAGGACTTTGCGGCCATGACCTCCGACCTGAACAGCATTTCCGAGGGTCACTACCTGATGGGCGACCTGGCCGTCGACTGGGGCACTTACCGGTTCACGGGCGCACTCAAGGATTCGGACATCACCTTCACGCAAGAGGGCAAGTACGTGGCGATCTGGAAGCTGCAGCCGGACGGCTCCTGGCAGATCGTACGTGACATCTGGAACTCGAATACGCCGCCCGCCGTGGAGGGCGAAAGCGAGTAAAGGCGCCCCCAGCGGAGGCGTGGCTGGACCGTACGACCGTCAGCGGCGCTCCGTCACCGTCGAGCACGGATCGACCGTGCTGCCCGCGATTGCCGCCGCAGCCGGGGTCATGGCGGGATCCCTCTTTGGGAGAAGAAAACACACACGCTGGCGCACCCAGACGCCTACCAGCTGATCGCGCATGAGCGCGGGCAGGAACTCCATGCGGTCAGCCAGCTGTAGGGCCGCCTCGTCCATTCTCGGCCACCCGCTCGAACCGTGCACCCGGACATTGGAAACCCGTCCGTCCTTGTCGATGAAGATCGCGAGCTCGACGGCGCCCTCGACGCCGGCTCTCTGGAGCTCCAGCGGATAGAAGTACCACACCATGCGTCCGAATTGGTCGCGGTTGCCGAGCAGCGGCGGGACATCGTAGCGCACGAAGGCTACATCGGCGCCGGCCACCGTCACGTTCGGGGGCGGACCCACGTCCACCCTCTCCCCCGATGCCGCGACCGAGGCCTGGATTCTCAGGTCCTCATCGAACGTGACCGAGGGCGATAGGGGCAGCTTCGGACGAGCCACGAGCTCCGGGGGCTCGGGGATTCTTACCAGAGGAGGCAACTCGAGAGCCGCCATCGACGGCCGTGGCGCCATGTTGCGGGGGAGCCCCGGGATGCTCAAGAGGCCAAGCAGCGGATAGGAGGCGAGGTGGAGACCGGCTGAGAGCGCCAGCCCGAAGGCAAGCGGCTTCCGGAAGCGTCGTCCGGCGCGCACGGAGGCCCGATTCCTCCAATCGCGCGACCGCCGATCCCGTTCACCCACGCGGCTAGATCCTGGCCGCCACTGCGTGCTTTCCGAGTTTCTTCACAAGCTCCCATACCGGTCCGGGGAATCTGTGCAGCGCTTCCATCGTCTTCTCGAAGCCGTCCAGAAACCACTCCGCATCGGCTTCCGTGATGTTGAGGGGAGGAAGAAGCTTGATGACATCCACGTGGTGGCCGGCCACCTGAGTGAGTATGTGGTGGTCGTCGAGGAGGGGGATGACGATCGCCTGGGGGAAAAGATCCGGGCTGATCCTGTGCGTGGCCGCCCAGGCGCCGCGAAGGCCGAGCGCCTTGGGCTCGCCGAACTCGATGCCGATCATCAGGCCGCGCTGCCGGACCGCGGTCATGAACTCGAACCGCGGCATCATCGCCTCGAGCCCTTCCCGGATGATCCCTCCCATCCGCGTCGCGTTCGCTGCCAGGTCTTCCTCGTCCAGGATCCTGAGCGAGGCGAGGCCGGCTGCCATCGCCAGGTCTCCCATGCCGAAGGTGCAGGCGTGCCGGACAGCCTGGCCCATCGAGGTGTACATGGCCTCGTGCACGTCGGTCCGGGTGACCATCGCCCCGACCGGCACGTACCCGCCGGACAGGGCTTTCGAGATTAGGACGATGTCCGGCTGAAGACCCTCGACCCACTCGAACGCGAACGGTTTTCCCGTCCGTCCGAGTCCCGTCTGCACCTCGTCGCACACGAGCAGGGCGCCGTGGCGCCGGCAGAGCTCCTCCGCCTTGCGCAGAAAGTGGTCCTCGGGGATGTAGACGCCCTTTCCCTGGATCGGCTCGAATATGAACAGACCGATGTCGGCGGCGGCGAAGGCGTGCTCCAACCCGGCGTAGTCGTTGACCTCCACCTCCACTCCCGTCGGCAGGGAGGGCTCGAAGCCTCCACGGAAGGCCGCATCCCCGTTCACGGCCAGGGCCCCGGTAGTCAAGCCATGGAACGCGCCCTTGAGGTAGACCATGCCGTGCTTGCCCGTGGCGACGCGAGCGAACTTGATCGCCGCTTCCGTGGCCTCGGTACCCGAGTTGCAGAAGTAGACCCGATCCAACCCCATCGGGAGCCGTTTCGTGAGCTCCTCGGCCAGGAGAGCGGCGAGCGGAGGGGTGTCGAAGGCCGCCCAGTTGGGAAGGTCGGCGGCCAGGACCTCGGTGAGGGCCCGGCGGATCGCGGGATGGGCACGACCGAAGTTGAAGACGCCCCAGCCACTCATGAAATCCAGGTAGCGCACCCCGTCCTCGTCCCAGAGGTAGGGGCCCTTTCCCCGGACCCACCGTCGATCGAACCCGATCGTCCGGAGCATCTTCGCCCACATCGGACCCACGTGCTCCCGGTAGAGCTCGTTGGCTCGCGGTCGGGTTTCCTCGAAGGCGCGAGGGATGTTCAGATCCAAGGACTCGCTCCAGTGGAGACGCCTGTCGCCGGCGCTTTCCGGACGGCGCCCGCGGCGTTCGTCGGGCGCACTTCGCTCGCCGGTTTTCCGATCTTAGCCAGCCGCGTGGGTCGACGCGAACATCAACGAAATGTTAAGATTCCGCATCGATCGGACATCGGCCGGAGGAGGCCACATGCAGGAGCAACTCATCGGCACGGTCACCCACTACTTCGACAAGCCTCACGTCGGAGTCGTACAGCTGGTCGCGGACCTCAGCGTGGGGGACACGGTCCACTTCCGCGGTCACACGACCGATTTCGAGCAGACCGCGGGCTCGCTCCAGGTCGAGCACGGCCCCGTCGAGAGCGCCGCCGCCGGGAGCGAGATCGCCATCCAGGTGGACGAACGGGTCCGCGCGCACGACGAGGTCTATCTCGTCACGGACTGAACGTTGGCGTGTGCCGCGGCCAGGCGAGCCAAGGGAATGCGAGGCGGCGAGCAGGAAACGTAGTTCAGACCGATCCCGTGGCAAAAGCGGATCGAGCCGGGATGGCCGCCGTGCTCGCCGCAGATCCCCACCTCCAGATCGGGCTTCTTTGTCCTGGCCCACTGCACCGTGATGGCCATCAGCCGCCCCAATCCCATTCGATCCAGGACCTCGAACGGGTTGTCCTGGAGGATCCCGCGCTCGTTGTAGAGCGGCAGGAACTTCGTCTCGGCGTCCTCCCGGCTGAACGAGAACGTGGCCTGCGTGAGGTCGTTGGTCCCGAAGGAGAAGAAATCCGCCACCTCGGCCAGGCTCTCCGCCCGCAGGCAGGCTCGGACGACCTCGATCATCGTGCCGAACTCGAAGTCGATCTCCACCCCGTAATCCCCTTTCACCGCGGCTTCGGCCTCGTCCACGTACTGCTTCACCCGCATCAGCTCCTGGGACGTACACACCTGCGGAACCATGATCTGCGGATGAACCTCGACCCCCGCCTTGAGGCATTCCGCCGCCGCCTCAAGGACGGCTCTGACCTGCATCTGATAGATCTCGGGATAGGTGAGGCCCAGGCGCACGCCGCGGTGGCCGAGCATCGGGTTGGTCTCGCGCAGCGCCTGCGCGCCGCGCAGCAGGGCCTCCTTCCGCGCGATCACCCGGTCGACGCGCCGCACGTCGGTCAGCTCTTTCGCGCCATCGACGAACCCTACGGCCGCGTCGGGCGCGTCAGCCTCCAACACCCTCATGGTACTCGTCAGCACGTCCATGCCGCGCAGCGCGTCACGGAGCCGATGTAGCTGGAGGATCTCCTCCTCCAGCCGTGCCTGGGAGGGGAGGAACTCGTGGAGCGGCGGATCCAGGAGGCGGATCGTGACCGGCCGGGGAGACATCGCCTCGAAGATCCCGCGAAAATCGGCCCGTTGCATCGGCAGGAGCCGCGCCAGGGCCGCGGCCCGCTGTTCATCGTCCTCGGCGACGATCATGTCCAGCACGATCGGAAGCCGCTCGGGCGCGTTGAACATTCGCTCGGTCCGACAGAGACCGATGCCCATGGCGCCAAACCTGATCGCCCGTGCCGCGTCTTCAGGCGTGTCCGCGTTGGCCATCACCTTCAGGCTGGCCGCTTCGTCGGCCCAGGAGAGCAGCGTCTCCAACTCCTCGGAGAATTCGGCCTCGACCGTGGGGACGCCACCGAGATAGACGTGGCCCGTCGCGCCGTCGATCGTGATGGTGTCGCCCTCCTTCACCACCGTCTCGCCAGTGATCGCCTGAGCACGTTCCTCGTCGACCATGAGGCCTTCCGCTCCGGCCACGCACGGTTTCCCCATCCCGCGGGCGACGACGGCGGCGTGCGAGGTCCCTCCACCCCGACTCGTGAGCACGCCCTCGGCGGCGAAGAAGCCGTGGATGTCATCCGGTTTCGTCTCCTCCCGGACCAGAATCAGCTTTCTTCCCTGCCGTCCGAGTAATTCGGCGCGATCCGCGTCGAACACGACCTCTCCGCAGGCGGCGCCCGGCGAGGCGGCGAGCCCGGTGACCAGAGGGCTGCCGTCATAGTCCGGATCGATCCTGGCGTACAGTATGTGCTCGAGATCCTCAGGCGTCACGCGAAGGAGCGCCTCTTGCCGGCTAATCAGGCCCTCGTCCGCCATCTCGACCGAGGTCCTCACACGAGCGCTCGCGTTCATCTTCCCGTTGCGCGTCTGCAGGCAGTACAGGGTGCCGCGCTCGTTCGTGAACTCGAAGTCCTGCACTTCGCGGTAGTGCTCCTCCAGCTTCCGCCGCAGCTCCTGGAGCTGGGCGTACATGTCGGATGCTTCGGTGGCCATCTCGCGGATCGGCTTCGGCGTCCGGATCCCGGCCACCACATCCTCGCCCTGAGCGTTGACCAGGTACTCGCCGTAGAGCTCGTTCTCGCCCGTGCCGGGGTTCCTGGTGAAGGCCACGCCCGTCGAGCAGGCGGATCCCATGTTCCCGAAGACCATCGCGACGACGTTGGCTGCAGTGCCGTTGGCCATATCGGAGGTGATTCCGAACTCGCGGCGGTAATCCACGGCTCTCCGCCCCATCCAGGAGTCGAACACGGCCTTGATCGCGACCTCGAGCTGCTCGTAGGGCTCACTCGGAAACGGGCGGCGGGTGTGCTTGCTAACGACCTGGAGGAAGCGCCGGACGATCTCCTCGAGGTCCTCGGCCTGCAGATCCACGTCGGCAGCGGCGCCGGCCAGCTCCTTTACAGAATCGAACTGCTCGTCGAAGTGCTCATCCTCGATGCCGAGGGCGACCTTCCCGAAGAGCTGGATGAAGCGGCGATAGGCGTCGTAACCGAACCGCTGATCGCCGGTCTGCTCGATCAATCCGCTCAAGCTCTCCTCGTTGAGCCCGAGGTTGAGGATGGTGTCCATCATCCCCGGCATGGACGTGGCCGAGCCCGAGCGCACCGAGACGAGCAGCGGATCGTCGGCACCTCCGAAGCGCCTTCCCGTGGCCGCCTCCAGCCGAGCCATCTGCTCCCGAGCCTGCTCCATGACTCCGGTCGGGAGAGCGGCCTCCGGAGATTCCAGATAGGCGAGGCAGGCTTCCGTCGTGACGACGAAGCCCGGCGGCACGTTGATGCCGATCCGGGTCATCTCGCAGAGGTTGGCGCCCTTTCCGCCGAGAAGGCGCTTGTTCGTCCCGTCGCCCTCGCCGAACGACCATATCCACGTCGTGTCTCCTGACCGCGCCGTCCTGGCCGCCCTATCCGCCGTCGAGGTCGTCTCGATCGTCTTTCCGGTCATCGCGCTTGGTCCCCTATATTCGCGGGTCTAGTGACCATCTCTTCCGCTCACGGCTCTAATCGAGACTTGTAGCATGCGGGGTCAGCTAAAGCCACGACAGTGGAAAGAGACGTCCGAGGCCGGAGCGCTTGCACGCCGGGCTTCGGGCCTATCCTCCGCCGAGGCAGGGCGACCAGGCCGGGAAGTAATCGTTGGCCGGATGGTCGGTCAGGTTCACGGCGGGAGCTCCATCCATGCCCACGACGAACACGTCGGCCTGCTCGTTCGGAATCGCCGTGTAGGCGACTCGGTCCCACTGGGGAGAGGGAGAGCTGGCCCCGCCTACCCCCGCGTCGCTGGCCAACGTCTGCTCCTTCAGGGTGTCGAGGTCGATGACGAACACCCGCCCGCGGCCCTCGGCCCCTTCTCCAAGAAGCACAGACCGCTGGCCCGGGGACCAGCCATGAGGCTCGCCGGGTCCCGTGGCAATCTGCTGCGGTTCGCCCTCGATCGTGCTTACGATGAACACGGCGCGCCCTTCGGCGAACGCCACCATCCGACCCGCGGGCGCCCAGACCGGCCTGAACATCCGGTAGGCCCGCGATCCGGACACCTCCACGACCGCCTGCTCCTCCCGCCCATCCGGGGTCACGACCCGAAGCGACGTCTCGTCGCCTCTTCTGGCGGCAAAGGCGATCATCTCTCCGTCGGCCGACCATTCCGGGAACATGTAGTTCCCCTCGACGTCGGTCAGCTTCTGCCACTCGCCCCCATCCAGCTCGGCGACGTAGACCGACGTGGCACGACCCGTCTCCAGGGCCGACGCGAACGCCACCCGGCGCCCGTCCGGCGACCATGAGAACCCCATGGAGATCGGATAGGCGCCGTGTCTCACCAGGTCGCTGCCATCCGGCTTCACCGTGTAGAGAAAGGCATGGAACCTCAGAGCCGAGAACGGCTCGAACAGCTTTTCGTCTTCCGACGTCACCGACAGAAAAGCGATCCGCTTCCCGTCAGGCGACCACTCCACCTGCAGCGCCCCTGGCACGGACACAACCAGCTCCGGATCACCGCCGTCTGGACTGACCACGTAGATCCCGGCCGCTTCCGGCCGATCCGACGAGAAGGCGATCAGGGTTGGGCAATCCTGGCTGCCCGCCGAAACCGGAGAGCGCGCTCCGGCCTGTGCGCGCACCTCGCCCGGCGTCGTCACGGCGCCCGCGGCCGCTGCAAGCGCGAGGACTCTCCTGATTCGTATCACGTGACGCCGTCCTCTGCAGGGGAGGTTCGAGTCAGACGCGACTGCTCGTTCCGAAGGTAGAGGGCCGGGCTCCCGAACTCTACCGCGGCCCCCATCAGCAAGACGCCAAGGGATCGCTATATTCCAATGACATTCTGATCCTTCGCTGGATGCGTCGCCCGATGGCAGTAAGGCGCTCAATCCCCGGCCCACCGGCGGACGACACCAACGCACAAGCAAGGCGGAGATACATATATGGCGACAGCTACACCTCCACCCACCGGTGGGGAGACGGAGGCTTCGGCGAACTCCGGTAGGGTGGCAGAGTGGAAGGGGCTCGCCCCCGGAGTCGTGATCAACGCGGCGGCGTGGACGGAACAGGCCGAGCGAGTTCTGACCCCGGGCGTAGTCTCCCTGATCGCGAGCATCCACGGCGCTCTGCAAGAGGAACGACAGGAGCTGCTTCGGGCGCGAGCCGAGCGGCAGCGGAGCTTCGATGAGGGTGCCGTGCCGGAGTACGTCGAGGGTGACGCGGCCGAGCGAGCGCGCGGAGATTGGACGGTTGCTCCTTTGCCGGACGATCTGCTCGTACGGCGAGTGGAGATCACCGGCCCGGTCAGCGACGCCAAGATGGTGATCAACATGCTGAGCCGGACGGCGGCGGGCATGCGGGCGGACGCCGCGATGCTCGACTTCGAGGATTCCATGAAGCCGTCGTGGCCGAACGTCATGCAGGGCGTCGAGAACCTGATCGGAGCGGCGGGCGGCACTCTCACGTTCGTGAAGCCGGCCGCCGGTGACCAACCGGAGAAGCTCTACGCGCTGGACCCCGACGACATGCCCATCCTCATGGTGCGGTGCCGGGGACTGCATCTGGACGAAGCCAACTTGCGGGTGGATGGCGAGCCGGTCTCCGGAGGGCTGATGGACCTCGCTCTCTCCACGTTCCACACGGCCCGCAAGCTCCTGGCCCAGGGCAAGACGCCGAAGTACTACGTACCCAAGGTCGAGCACTACCTGGAAGCGCGGTGGTGGAACCGGCTCCTCACGCTCTTGGAGAAGGAGCTGGGCCTCCCGATCGGGACGCTTCGCGCCACCTTCCTCATCGAGACCCTGCCAGCGGCGTTCCAGATGGAGGAGATCCTCTACGAGCTCCGTGATCACGCGGCCGGCCTCAACGTTGGACGCTGGGACAAGATCTTCAGCGACATCAAGGTCCTGAAGGAGCACTCGGACCGTGTCATGGCCGACCGGGGCTCCATCTCGCTGAACCGCCCCTGGATGAAGAACTACGCCATGCGGCTCATCAAGATCTGCCACCGGCACGACGCGTTCGCCATGGGCGGCATGGCGGCGTTCACGCCGGGCGGCACCCCGGAGCTGAGAGAGCAGCAGACCCGCAAGGTCGTCGAGGACAAGGAGTTCGAGTTCAGCCTCGGCCACGACGGGTGTTGGGTCTCTCACCCCTATTTTATCGGGCCCGCCATGGCTGCCTTCCCGCGAGAGAACCAGCTCGAGTCCATTCCCGACGTCGACGACCGACCCGAGCTTCTGCCGGAGTCCACCCCTCCGAAGACGATCGATGGGCTGCGCAAGAACGTGCGCGTAGGCATCGCCTACCAGAAGGGATGGAACCAGGATATGGGCTGCGTGGCCTGGGACGACTTGATGGAGGACCTGGCGACGCTGGAGATCTCTCGAGCGCAGACGTGGCAATGGCTGCGTCACCAGGTGGAGCTCGAGGACGGCCCGCGGGTGACCCGAGAGCTCGTCGGAGAGGTCTTCCGTGAAGAGCTCGAGAAGATCGAAGGCCAGATTCGCGCGGCGATGCAAGGCCGTCCGGAGGCGTCTGTGCAGGCCGAGATCTCCCGCTATGCCGCGGCCGCCGCCGACGCGCAGGCGGTCTTTACGGAAGAGGAGTTTCGGCCTTTCCTTTGCATGAGCTCGGATTTGGTCGGTATGTGAACACGTAGCCCGCAGCCCGCCGGCGCGCGAACGCCCACCAAAGGCAGGATAGCCGGGACGAGAAGTAACCCATTTCCTTGCAAGGACATGACGACCCGGAGAGCGAGATGATCATGGTGTCGAACCCCGTAGAGGAGCTGGTGAAGGATTGGCGAGACAATCCTCGCTGGAAAGGGATTGAGCGGCCCTACGCGGCGGAAGACGTGGTCCGACTGCGCGGCAGCGTGAAGGTCGAGTACACGCTGGCCAAGGTCGGAGCCGAAAAGCTGTGGAAACACCTGCAGGAAGAGCCGTACGTCTGCGCCCTCGGCGCGGTTACCGGCAACCAGGCGATGCAGCAGGTGAAGGCCGGCCTGAAGGCGATCTACTGCTCGGGCTGGCAAGTGGCGGCCGATGCCAACCTGGCCGGCGCGACCTATCCTGACCAGTCCCTCTACCCCGCCGACTCGGTCCCGGTACTCGTTCAGCGCATCAACAACGCACTCCAGAGAGCGGATCAGATCCACTTCGCGGAGGGCGACACCAGCGTGGACTGGTTCCAGCCGATCGTCGCCGACGCCGAGGCCGGCTTCGGCGGCCTCCTGAACGCATTCGAGCTCATGAAGGCGATGATCGCGGCCGGCGCGGCCGGGGTGCACTTCGAGGACCAGCTCTCATCGGCCAAGAAGTGCGGGCACATGGGCGGCAAGGTACTCGTTCACACCTCGCACGCCGTGGATAAGCTGATCTCGGCTCGGCTGGCCGCGGATGTGCTCGGAGTCCCGACCCTCGTGATCGCGCGAACCGACGCGAATGCCGCCGGGTTGTTGACGATCGACGTGGATGAGCGTGACCGCGAGTTCATCGTCGACGACGAGCGGACCCCCGAAGGGTTCTTCCGGGTGCGCCCGGGTATCGACCAGGCGATCGCCCGCGGCCTGGCCTACGCGCCGCACGCCGACGTGGTCTGGTGCGAGACCGCGCACCCGGACCTGGAGGAGGCGCGTCGCTTCGCCGAAGCGATCCATGATCAGTTCCCCGGTAAGCTGCTGGCGTACAATTGCTCGCCTTCCTTCAACTGGAAGGCGAATCTGGACGACGCGACGATCGCGAAGTTCGAGAGCGAGCTCGGGGCGATGGGTTACAAGTTCCAATTCGTGACCCTGGCCGGCTTCCACTCGCTCAACTACAACATGTTCGAGCTCGCCCGCGGCTACAGCGAGCGCGGCATGTCCGCCTACGTCGAGCTGCAGGAGCAGGAGTTTGCAGCCGAGGAGGTGGGTTACACTGCGACTCGGCACCAGCGCGAGGTGGGAACCGGCTACTTCGACGCCGTGAGCAAGGTGATCACAGGCGGGGCCTCTTCTCTGGGAGCTCTCGCCGGCTCCACGGAGGACGAGCAGTTCTTCGAGGACGAGAAAGAGAAGGAGACCGAGACTCCTGTGAAGACTCCGGCTCTCCGTGCGCCGGGCCGCTGAGCTCGCTCGGCTAGCCGCGCCGCCACGACCCTTCGATCAGCGTGGTGACGGACTAACGTCATCTAGGCCGGCAGAGGGACCACTCGTCCGACGATCCGCAGGAAGCCTGCTACCGCGTCCAGGACGGTGCGGATGGCGCCCAAGTCCGCCGTGGCCTTCTCGAGAGCCACCCTGCCCCGCTCCAGAGACTCCTCGTTCGCCTTCAGGTCCTCTCGGATCTTCTTCAGGTCGGCGCTCCCGAGGCGGAGGCGCGCCCTCTGGGCTCGGAGCAGGCTGCGGGCGGCCTCCGAGACCTCTTCCTCAGATCTCCCCTCCAGGGCTAGATCCCACTCCGAGGACATCATCGCGAGGATGATCTTCCGGAGCTCGGACACGGTCTGTCTCCGAATCTCGAGCGGCCCCACTTTAGCTCGCCTCCGGTCTCGCGACGTTCTCGATCAGGTCGAGAATACGGTCGATGTCGCCGATGAGGGTCTGTAGGTCCGAGATCCCAAGCCGATCTTCGACAAGCTTCACGAAGGAGGTCTTCAACCCTGCCGCAGCGTCGGCCGCAGCGTCCGCCGACTCGACGGAAACCGCTGCCTTGAGGATCTCCCTTCGGCTCGTCGGCCATCTGCGTGGGAGCTGGCGGGTGCCGCGGAACGGCCGGACGACCTCCGTCGTCTCCAGACCAGTGAGAACGACCTCCAGATCGGTTCGCATCTGCTCGCCGATCGCCCGCATCGCCGCCTGCTGCAAGTCTAGCTCGCGCTCGATCATCGATGCGTGTGCATTCAGCTCGCGCTCCAGGGCGGCGCGCCGGAAGCCGGCCACAGTGATCGCGACGACCGCCCCGGTGAAATCGCCGACCTCTTGGTTTCCCACCTTCGCCCTCTTGATCCCCTTATCGAGAGCGCCGAGCGACGTGACGATCTCCTCCGTTGCCGCGCCGATCTCGGTGGGGGCATCGCTCTCCGCCAGGGCTGCGAGAGCCAGGAAGTAGGCACGAAGGAGGTGCCCGTGCAGGCGGAGATCCGACAGCAGACTCAGACGCTCCCTGAGCAACCGGTTGGATTCGACGAGACCCTTCGCCCGTTCGGCAGAATCAGGCAGCCGTTCCCTGGCCACAATCAGCACGTGCGAATCGGCGTCGATGGCGGCGTCGCCCGCCTCCTCCAGGAAGGCGTCCGCTGCATCGACGTACGCGACACCGGCGTCGGCGAACTCCCTGAATCCCCCGACTCTGGCCGTGG
>JAUVMT010000039.1 GCA_030600085.1 Gemmatimonadales bacterium
AAGCTGGAATCGCTAGTAATCGTGGGTCAGCCATACCACGGTGAATACGTTCCCGGGCCTTGTACACACCGCCCGTCAAGCGATGGAAGCTGGGGGTACCCGAAGCCGGTGGCCTAACCTTCGGGAGGGAGCCGTCGAAGGTAAACTCAGTGACTGGCGCTAAGTCGTAACAAGGTAGCCGTAGGGGAACCTGCGGCTGGATCACCTCCTTTCTAGGGAGTTATCTCCTCTCACGAGGAGAGATCCCGGTCAACCCCGCACGCCACACACACTTCTTGATATAGATGAGGCCCGTCCATCGACGGGCCTCTTTTTTTTGTCGTACAGTACCCGGTGGTCTCGAGTACTCCATGGTCTCGTGGCCTCGCGGCCGGCGACGTGACTCCTACTCGCGCATCCTGGCCATCCCCTGGGCCGAATGCATGCCGACCAGCCGCGCGACGATGATGACGAGAAAGAGCTGGCCGAGCGTGGCTTCGAGCATGGCCAGCAGGCGTCCCGCATCGGAAACGGGCGTGATGTCGCCGTAGCCGAGCGTCGTGAGGGTGACGAAGCTGAAGTAGGTGTACAGGCCGCGAGTCGAGGGATCGTCTGCGAGTCCGAGAAGCACCTCGGGGTATCGCAGCGTCCCTGGCTGAATTCCATCGGCGATCCCGTACGCCATCGCCCAGATCAGCGCCAGCAGGAGGTACACGCTGGCCACCGCGAAGAGGACATCCGTGGTGACACGTTCCGAGCGAACCACGTGATGCAGGATGGCGATGGTCACCCATATCAGGAAGAGATCCCCGGAGATCTCGCCGGCCAGGCTGACCTGCCCGACCGGGGCGATCCAGTGAATGACGATGGCGGGAAGCGCCAGTACGAGGCCCACGATGAGGGTGCGCCGACTCTCCGCGACCGTGGCCAGCGCCGTGAGTACCAGGACGGTGAACAGAGCCGGCAGTACTAACCCCACCAGTGCGTCAGGAAGAACGATGGGCGCCGCCAGCATCAGGAGCAGGGCCACGAAGAGGAACTGAAAGCGGATGGACATCGACGGCTGAAGCATCCTGTCGATGAGCGGGCTCATGGCGGTCTCCTTGATCCTGGACACGGGCTCTCGATCACATCGTCCTCGGGCCCCGCGCGCGGCTGAGGGACAGTGCAATGATGGTCATTGTGACCGTGGCCTTCGGCAAGACCTCGACGATCAGTTGGCGATCGGGCGTGTCGGAAGACCGTCGCGCCAACCCGTACGGCGAGGTACGTTCACGCCCGTGATTTGCTCTGGCGCCGGTCTCCGGATCGGGTTACAGAGTTACGTGACGGTCTCCCGACAACGCGGCCAACATACGAGATCAAGGAAACAGGATGATGCCGACCCCCCGCGCCCGTTATTCCTTCCTCACCTCTCTCGCAGTGGCCGCCATGCTCGGTGCTACCTCACAGGCCGGCGCTCAACCGATACCGCGCGACGAGTACCTCCGCTTCGTGCCCCTCGAGATTCCGCGGGTGATCCGCGCGACGCCGACCAGCGAACGCCTGCACCTGTACGGCGACCCGGCCGACCCGGCGTACCGGGACGTGGATCCGGTCGACGGGATGGACGACCGCCGCTTAGCCGTCTTCAAGGACTTGTCCGTTCGATTCGCGCCCTTCTTGGTGCAGAACACGTGGGCCATCCCGATGGACTTCAAGAAGTTCCGCGCGGACGATGTGGCCGGGCTCCTGAACGTGGACACGTGGAACCTGATGACCAGGCCGAAGAGCCTTACGAGCACAGAGGAGGTCCCGTTCTTTCCGATCGCGCCCGTCCCCTGCACGGGGCCGGTAGACATCTCCGTCAACCTGTCGATGGCCGACATCGCGCGGCTGAGGAACGCGGACTGCCGGGTTCAGCAGCTGATGGAGGAGTACGATCCGTTCCTGCCGGCCACCGCGCGGCTGCGCACCGAGTCGATCGAGATCTTCGAGGACTGGTTCCAGGTCCTGTGGTACGACGTTCCGGGGCGGAGCCCGAAGGAGTGGAGGGAGATCTTCGAGAATCCGGTCAACGAGACGCTGCGGGACAAGTGGCGCGGTTTCGCCAAGATCTACTCGCATCCCTTCCTGCGGGAGGTCCTGAGTCCCGCCGGTCCCGAGGGCTACGAGTTCATCCTCCAGTACTGGCTCTATTACCCGACGAACGACGGGGGCAACAACCACTCCGGGGACTGGGAGCACATCAACGTTGTGGTCTCGCCCAGGGACCGGGTCACCCGGAACCTGACCGAGGAAGAGGTTCTAACGCTGATCGACGGGGAGTGGAGCGGCGCAACGGGCGATCAGGAGCTCGTCATCAAGCGGGTGGACTACTACTTCCACAGCAAGGTGATGAGGCTCGATTTCAGCGACCCGAACGTCTACCTGCCGAGGAAGGAATGGCAGGCGGTGGTGAAGGCGAGCGACAAGCCGCGGCAGGGGGTCGATCGCCTTTGGAGGTACATTCGGTGGATGGCCTACGAGGACGAGGCCGAGACGCGCGTGAACACGCACCCGGTGGCCTATATCGGGGCGGACAACAAGGGCACGGACCAGATCTTCCAGCCGCCCGGCGGGACGAACCGGGACTCGCACGGGACGTTTCCCGGTCCGGCCATGTACAAGGATGTGGGGCCGGGCGGCGCCACCGAGGATATCCACAGCTACTTCGACCATCGGCAGTGGTTCGCGGCCGACGAGGCGGGCCGCCTGGCCAAGGAGACGTGGTCGCGGGGCGGCGTCGCCGTCTTCGGCCGCGAAGACCGGGTGGAGGTAATCCCGGATTGGGAGCGGATCTACGAGCTCTCCAAGGTCGACGTCGCGGTGCGTGCGGACTGGGCCTGGATGTTCCTACCGATCCGCTTCGGCTACCCGGCCGTCCAGTCGCCCTTCGCCGGCATCGTCTCCCACGCCGAGACCGGGAACCTCTCGGTCGTCGGCCCGGCGTTCAACAACGGCTGGAACCGGTCGGGGAGCACGGCGCAGTACGCCCTCTACGACCCGAACGTCTTCCCCCGCTTCTATCAGCTGGGTTGGCAGGACGGGTTCATCAACGATTGGGGCTACTTCAACCTCACCTTCCCGAGCCTGATCATGCTGCCGCCGCTGGACGTGGTGTGGAAGCTGGTGGCGCTGCCGTTTCGGGCGCTGGCCCAGCAGAACTACCCGACGCTGTTTCCGAGCGACAAGCTGCCGTTCCGAGCGATGGGCGTGCAGGCAGGCGTCAGCTGGAACAAGTTCAGCCAGGGCTACGAGGACCTGTTCGTCCAGGACCCGCAGTTCACCGAGATCCTGGCGGACGTCCTTGGCTTCCTGATAGACGAAGGCGTTGAGGAGGGAGAGGGAGCTGTCACGTTCTCCGAGGTCGACATCCAGACCGCGGTCGCCCCCTACTACGAGATCAACTTCTTCGTGGGCGGCAAGTTCGCGAGCCAGAACCGGTTCAAGTTCTCGCGCAGCGACATGGACTGGCGCCTCGAGTTCGCGGACGTCGAGGACCCGTTCCTGATCACCTCGGACCTGACCTTCAACGAGTGGACGGGCTTCCTGCGCTTCAGCCTGTCTGCCGGCGCCTTCCAGCCGTACATCAAGCCGGGCTACGGGATCAGCTGGTTCAGGCTGGCGAACATCGCGACCCAGGGCGAGCTGCTCGCGGACCCTGACCGGGACTACACGGTGAAGTTCACCTGGAGCCTCGGCTTCGGCTTCGAGTTCCTCATCGTCAAGAGCCGGGCGGCGCTGCCCAAGGGTCTGGACTTCAGCATCATCGCCGAGTACGTGCGTGCCTGGAACGGGCTCGGGCTGGACATCTCGGACCTGCCGATCGAGGCGCTGGTCCTCCTCGGCATCACCGCTGAGGAACTGCCCCGTGACCGCACTGTCGGGCGGAACCAGTTCGTCCTCGGGTTGAACATCGGGATATGACGAGCGGGTGAAGATCATCGACGCGAGGTAGCGTTTGACAGCAAAGCACGTGGGGCACCTGGCTTGAGTCCGGGCGGCGAGCCGGATTGGCTGAAGATCCTCCGACGGCAGGAGCGGTCGTCGGGGCTTTTCGCGAGGAAAGGCAAGCCGGAGTCCGGCCCCACCGAAGACGCACCGCAGCCGGCCGCTGCGCCGCCTTCGCCCCAGCCTTCGGACGTTCCAGCAGCGCTGCCGTACCCCGTTGTGCCGCCGTCGTCTCCGACCTCCACGGAGGTGCCGCCACCGGCGGAGCCCGCACCTCCCGCGGTCCAGCCTCCGGCCACCGGACCGCTCGCCGTCTCGGGCCTGATCGCGGCCGCGGGGATGCCGCTGGTGGGAGGGCCCGGCCACACGGCGGAACAGCGGCGCCGGTTGAGGACGCGCGGAGTCCTGTTCGCCACTGGCGGGCTCATGCTGGCGCTGGGCGTGGTCCTCGGCCTCAAGATCCTCGGCCTCTCTCCGATCTCGAACGTCGAGTGGCTCTCCGCGGTCGTCGTGACGGGCGTTGTCCAGATTCTGGTCTGGTACGTTCCGCATCAGTCCCTGGACGAACGAATCCCGTGGGACAAGCACTACACCTACGTTCCGATGCTCGCGGGCGCGACGCTGATCGCGCTCTACATGTATCTGGCCGTCGAGCCGGTGGCTCGGCTGCTCCTCCTGATGTCCTGGTTCGTCGCGCTACTCTTCACGGCCGGTCTGGCCGGCTTCCTCGAGGTCACCGTGCTGAGCGGCGCGATGGCGGCCGGCTATCTCGTCGCGGCCCGGCTCCTGGCGAACCGAGGTCAGCTGCCATCCTTCGCCTTCGAGGTGATCGTGGCGGGCGTCTTCTTCGGGATTTGCGTCTACGCCGGCATGGTCTTCCAGCGCCTGCTCAAGGAGCGCACTGAGGCGCATGAGCTCAGGCGGGAGCTCACGGAGCAGGCGCTCACCGATGCACTCACCGGCCTGCCCAACCGCAGGGATTTCGAGCGAATCATGGGTTCGGAGCTGGAGCGAATCCGGCGGTATGGTGGTTCCTGTACGGTGGCGATGATCGATGTCGACCACTTCAAGAACTACAACGACACGCTGGGTCACCCAGCCGGCGATACGCTGCTGCGCGAGCTGGCCACGGTCATGAAGCTTCAGAAGCGTCAAAGCGACTTCTTCGCACGATACGGGGGGGAGGAGTTCGCCCTAGTGATGGTGAACTCGACCGGCGAGGACGCGTTCGACATGATGGAGCGGATGCGTCGCCATATCGAGACGCATCGCTTCGCCGACGAGGAGATCCAGCCTGCGAAGAGCATCACGATCAGCGCCGGCCTGGCCTGCTTCCCCGACAACGGTCCCACCTACGAGGAGCTAATCGCCCATGCAGATCAGGCCCTCTACGTGGCCAAGAGCCGCGGGCGCAACCGTGTCTGCGGACCTTGAGAGAGCTCTGAGCGAACTCGACGCGTTTCGAGCGGGATTTTGCGCCATCGCCGGACTTCCCAACGTCGGCAAGTCCACGCTCCTAAACCGGCTCATCGGCCAGAAGCTGAGCATCGTCACGCCGAAAGCGCAGACCACGCGCCAGCGGCTCCTGGGGATCTACTCGGACGAAGGCCACCAGGCTGTCTTCGTGGATACGCCGGGCATGCTCGAGCCACGATACCTGCTCCAGGAGCGGATGCGGGAGGAGGCCGAGAGGGCGATCGCTGACGCGGATCTCGTGCTCTACGTCGTGGATGCCGGCTACGCCCCGAGCGTGGAGCACGCCGTCACGTTGGCTCGGTCGGCCGACGCGCACCGGCCCTGGGTTCTTTGCCTGAACAAGGTAGATCGGGTGACGCCGGAGGAGCGGCGGGATCTCCAGGGGCGGCTCGACGGCCCGCCCTGGGACGTCCTCGTTCCCACCGTGGCGACCGAGGGGGTGGGTGTGGAGGAGCTCAAGACCGAGGTTCTCCGCCGTCTTCCGTTCTCGCAGCCGTTCTACCCGACGGAAGATCTGGCGGTGGCCCCGGTGCGGTTCTTCGTGGCGGAGATCATTCGGGAGACCGCGTTCGAGCGTCTGGCGGAGGAGGTCCCCTACGCGACGGCCGTGACGATAGAGGAGTACCGCGAGCCCGAGGACGAGGGGAAGCCCGTCTACATCAACGCGGTGATCCACGTAGAGAGGCCGTCCCAGAAAGGGATCGTGATCGGATCGGCCGGGAAGATGATACGCCGGATCGGAACCGAGGCGCGCATGAAGATCGAGGAGTTCACGGGGAGGAAGGTCTACCTCGATCTTCGGGTGAAGGTGCTTCGGAACTGGCGGAGGCGCGAGGCCGCGCTTAAGCTCCTCGGGTTCAGGCCGAAGACGTGAGCTCAGTCTCGCCGGAGCACTCGCCGAACCTGATGATCCACGCGGTACCGGAGGTGTGATGCGACTGGACGAACGATTGCTGGAGATACTCGTCTGCCCGAAGTGCAAGGGTGATCTCGAGTACCGGGAAGACGAGGCCGCGCTGCTCTGTCATGCCTGCTCCCTCCGATACCGGATAGAGGACGAGATCCCGATCATGCTGATCGACGAGGCCGAGAGCTTCTGACCGTCCCTCCGCCGATCGACCCCCGCCCCTCAGATCCCTTCGTCCCGACCCTCCGGGCCTCGTGGTGAGCAAGAAGCGTCCAAAGAAGGCGTCGGTGACCGACGAGATCGTCCGCTACCTGCGAGACGAGGCGGGCCGGCCTCTCCGTCCCCAGGAGATCGCACGCGGCCTCGGTATCGGCAGCAGGGAGAAGTACGCCCGCTTCAAGCGCGGACTCGGCGAGCTGGAACGCTCAGGTCGCGTGGTGCGTCAGCGCAAGGGTCGCTATGCCGTCCCTGACCTCCTGGACCTCGTGAGTGGCGCGATCCAGGTGACGCGATCCGGGGACGCCTTCCTCCTGTCCGAGGGAGACGTGCCGGATGTCTTCATCCCGTCGAGGGAGCGGAACACGGCCGTCGAGGGTGATCGCGTGCTCGTTCGCGTCGAGCACCGGACCAGACGCAAAAACCCCGAGGGCCGTGTCATCCGGATTCTCGAGCGGGCCCGAAGCCAGATCGTCGGCGTGTACCGGAAGCGCCACAGCTACGGATTCGTGTCGACCCAGGAGCCGCGGCTGGACATCGAGGCGTTCGTGCCCCCGGGCGCGGAGGCGGATGCCGAGCACGGCCAGATGGTCGTCGTCTCGATCGAGGATTGGGGCGAGGGCGGTCCCGGACCGGTCGGAAGGGTGGTTCGGGTGCTGGGCTCGCCCGAGGATCCGGCGGTCACCGTCCTCGGCATCCTGCACGGCCATCAGATTCCTCTGGAGTTTCCTCCCGATGTCGAGCGGGAGGCGGATCGGATCCAGGGGGAGGGGATCGGTGAGGAGGACCTGAAGGGGCGCGAGGACTTCCGGGACCGCCTCGTCTTCACGATCGATCCGGCCGACGCCAAGGACCACGACGACGCGCTTTCGGCTCGCCGCTTGAAGGACGGAAGGGCGGAGGTCGGCGTTCACATCGCCGATGTCTCGCATTACGTCCGACCGGGCGGCGCGATCGACCGGGAGGCGGGTGAGCGCGGAACGAGCGTCTATCTCGTGGACCGCGTCATTCCGATGCTGCCACACGCGCTCTCGACGGATCTCTGCTCGCTCGTCCCGGACGTGGACCGGTTGGCCTTCTCCGCCATCTTCACGCTGGATGAGTCCGGCCAGGTGGATGAGGTCCGGTTCGCCCCGAGCGTCATCCGGAGCCGCTTCCGACTGGCCTACGAGGAGGCGCAGGAGATCCTGGACGGCGAGCGGGAGGCGCCGGCCGAGCTGAAGGAGGCCCTCGTCACGCTCGACGCGCTGAGCCGTCGACTGCGGGAGCGCCGGCGCTCGCGAGGCAGCATCGACTTCGATCTCCCGGAGTCGAGAGTCATCCTGAACGCCTGCGGCGAGCCCACGGACATCCAGAAAGTGCTTCGTCTACCGGCGCATATGTTGATTGAAGACTTCATGATACTGGCCAACGAAGCGGTCGCCGAATTCGCCGAGCGCGAGAGCCTTCCCCTCATTTATAGGGTCCACGAGGAGCCTGCCGAGCGGAAGCTGGAGGGATTGCGCACCCTGGCTGCGACCTTCGGCTATCACCTCCCGAAGGGTAAGGTACGACCGCGCGATCTCGCGAAGCTGCTCGGGGCCATGGAGGGAACCGCGCAGGATCAGCTCGTCAGCACCGTGGCTCTCCGGAGCATGAGCCAGGCGCGGTACGACGCCGAGAATCTGGGCCACTTCGGCCTCGCCTCCGAGGCCTACGCCCACTTTACCTCTCCGATCCGGCGATACCCTGATCTCAGCGTGCACCGGCAGCTGAAGGCCTATTTGCGCGATCGGTCGAAAGCGCGCTCCGCGAGTCGGGAGAGTCTCGACGAGATCGCGCTCGCTTCCTCACAGAGCGAGAGGCGAGCCGTGGAAGCGGAGAGGGACTCGGTCGACGCGATGAAGGTCGAGTTCATGGAGCGGCACCTGGGGGATGACTTCTCCGGCACGATCAGCGGTGTAACGGCGTTCGGTCTCTTCGTGCTGCTTGACGATTACCACGTGGAAGGGCTGGTGCACGTGAGCTCGCTCGCCGACGATTACTACCACTTCGTCGAGACCAGCCACTCGCTCGTCGGGCGCCGCCGCAAGCGCGCCTACCAGCTCGGCGATTCCGTGCGGGTGCAGGTCGTCCGGGTCGACAGAGAGGGGCGCCGCATCGATTTCGAGCTGCTGGCTGACCGCTCGACGCGTGGTCGCTCACCCGGCGGCACCGGGGCGGCAGCAGCGGTGTAGGGAAGGCCTCGACGATCAGGGGCGGTCAGGAAGCGGATGAACGACGCGGCGTCGCGTGAGCGGCGCCCTTGAGGTGGAGAGCGGAGATGGCGGAGAATACCGGAAGTGTGAAAGGTCTGGAGGCGCAGAGGACGCGCCTTGACGACCTGGGGAGGTTCCTTTGAGATCCCGGAGAAGCTGAGCGCCCTCCAGGAGCTGGAGAAGGAGATGGCGCGCCCGGATTTCTGGGATCAGCCGGACGAGGCGCGACGCACCATCGAGCGAACCAAACAGCTCAAGGAGTGGACCGAGCCGTGGACTAGCATCGCGAGCAAGGTCGACGACCTCCTCGAGCTGGCCGGCCTGCTGAGCGAGGAGCCCGACCCGGAGCTCCTCGCCGAGGTCGAGTCCGAGAGCGCGGAGGTCGAGCGACAGCTCGGCGAGCTCGAGCTGCGCAACATGCTCAGCGGCCCCGATACCCACCGCGATGCCCTGCTGACGATCCATCCCGGCGCGGGCGGCACCGAGTCGCAGGATTGGGCCGAGATGCTGCTGCGGATGTACAGCCGGTGGGCGGAATCGCGAGGATTCACCGTCGACGTCCTGGATCTGCTTGCCGGCGACGAGGCCGGCATCAAGTCGGTGACCGTCGAGATCCGAGGGAGCCACGCCTACGGCTATCTGAGCGCGGAGCGAGGCGTTCACAGACTGGTCCGCATCTCGCCGTTCGATTCACAGGGACGCCGTCATACCTCGTTCGCTTCGGTCTTCGTATACCCGGTCGTGGAGGACGACATCGAGGTGGAGGTGGACGAAGAGGAGCTCCGCATCGACACCTTCCGTGCCTCTGGAGCCGGCGGCCAGCATGTGAACAAGACGGACTCCGCCGTGCGGATTACGCATGAGCCGACGGGGATCGTGGTCTCCTGCCAACAGGAGCGCAGCCAGCACAAGAACAAGGCGATGGCGATGAAGATGCTCCGCGCCGCCCTCTACCAGCGGGCCGTCGAGGAGCGGGAAGCCAAGCGTCGCGTCCTGGAAGACACCAAGAAGGAGATCGCCTGGGGCAGCCAGATCCGATCGTACGTCCTCCAGCCGTACACGATGGTCAAGGATCACCGCACCGGCGTCGAGATCGGGAACGTGAGCGCGGTCTTGGACGGGACGATCGACGACTTTATCGAGGCGTTCCTCAGGGAGAACGGAGGAGCCGGCTCGTGAGCAGGCCGGTCCGCCGAGAGGCGAGGTGGCAAGTACGATGACCGATCGCCGCCCGCCGAACGGGGAGAGCGTCCTCGGCAGCTGCTCGGGGTGCGGCGAAGAGGCTGCGCTGCGCGACGGCCTCTGCCGGGACTGCTGGTACACGTCGGAGGATAGGCCGAAGCCGGTTCGCGATCGCTATGCGAAGCTGGCCCGACTCGAGGAGCTCGGCGTCGAGCCCTACGCATACGGCTTCGACCGCACACACACACTCCCCGAAGCGCTCGCCGCCTACGAGGACGGCGGGGGGGAGGAAGGCCCGCAGGTCCGCGTCGCCGGTCGCGTTCTCTCCTACCGTGATCTGGGGGGTAGCGCCTTCGGCCACGTCGGCGACAGGAGCGGGCGCCTCCAGGTCTACTTCAAGCGCGATCTTCTGGCGGATGCGGATTCCGATCTTCTGGACCTCCTGGATCTCGGGGATTGGGTGGGCGTGACGGGGCCCCTGTTTCGGACGAGGACGGGCGAAGTGACCGTCCGTGCCGAGCAGTTGGTGCTACTCGCGAAGACGCTGCGACCCCTCCCGTTCGGCAAGGAAGAGATCACCGAGGACGGCGAGCGGGTCGTGCACAGCGGCTTCGCGAACCCGGAGGCGCGATATCGGCAACGGTACGCCGATCTAGCGGTCAACCCCGGCGTGCGCGAGATCTTCGAGGCGCGAGCCGGGATCGTCCGCGAGCTGCGGCGCTTTCTCGAGGATCGGGACTTTCTGGAGGTCGAGACGCCGATTCTCCAGCCGCTGTACGGCGGCGCGTTCGCCCGGCCGTTCACCACGTACCACAACGAGCTGGACTCCACCCTCTACCTGAGGATCGCCGATGAGCTCTACCTGAAGCGCTTGATCGTGGGGAGCCTCGACCGCGTTTACGAGATCGGGAAGAACTTTCGGAACGAGGGCATCGATCGAACCCACAGCCCCGAGTTCACCATGCTCGAGCTCTACCAGGCGTTCGCGGACTACGAGGGGATGATCGAGCTGGCCGAGAGCATGGTGTCGACGGCGATCGAGAAGGTCCTGGGTGTCACCGAGAGGGAGTACGAGGGGACGCTCATCCGGTTGGGGGCGCCGTGGCGGAGGATGACGTATCGGGATGCACTTATCGAGTACGGCGGTGTCGATCCCCTGGAGGCAGAACTGGAGGAGCTGCGGCGCGAGGCCGAAGCCTCCGGTCGCTCCGACGCTGAGGATCTCCCTCGTGAGAAGCTCATCGACGTGCTGTTCTCGGCCCGTGTCGAGCCACACCTTCTGCAGCCTACGGTCGTCTACGATTTCCCGATCGAGATCAGTCCGCTCGCCAAGCCGAAGCGGGGAGAGCCGCGTCTGGCGGAGCGCTTCGAGGTTATCGCCGGCGGATCGGAGCTGATCAATGCCTTCAGCGAGCTCAACGACCCGATGGATCAATGGGATCGCTTCGCCGCGCAGGCGTGCGCCCGCGCAGCGGGGGACCTGGAGGCGCAGCCGCTGGACGAGGACTACCTGCGGGCGCTCGAGTACGGCTTGCCCCCGACGGGGGGACTCGGACTGGGTGTCGATCGCCTCATCATGCTCGCCACGGGCCTCGGCTCGATCCGTGAGGTGACGCTGTTCCCCTCTCTTCGACCCGACGAAGGAGCGGAGGAATGAGCCGCAGTCGCTCCGTCGAATGGTTTGTAGCCCGGCGCTACCTCTCGGGCGGAAAGGGTCGAGGCTTCCTCTCTTTGATCACGCTGATCGCCATCGGCGGCGTGAGCGTAGGAGTGATGGCGCTGATCGTCGTGATCTCGGTCATGAGCGGTCTGCAGAAGGACCTGCGGCAGGCGATCCTCGGGGCCAGTCCCCACGGCATGGTGATACGGCTCGGAGACGACGTCTCCATGGCGGATTGGGAGCGCGTGATCGATGTGGTTCGGGCGGATTCCGCCGTCACCGCCGCCGCCCCGTTCATATACACGGAGATCGTGCTCGCGCCGCCGGGGAGCTTCAACGAGGGCGCCGTGCTCAAGGCCATCCCCAACGACGCCCAGGCGCTCGCCGTCGCAAGAGTGGACGAGTATCTGGTCTCGGGGAAGCTGCCCTTCGACGTCACCGAGTCGGGGCACCCCGGGCTGTTGGTGGGCCGCGGCCTCGCGAACCGGCACGGCCTCTTCCCGGGCCAGGTCGTGACGATCGTATCCGTCCAGAACGCCGAGTTGACGCCGACCGGTCTCCAGCCGCAGATGCGGAGGTTCGAGGTCACGGGTGTCTTCGAGACCGGGCTGTACCAGTACGATTCGAAGTGGACGTTTACCACCCTTACCGCTGCGCAGAGCCTGCTCAACCTGGGTGAGCGCGTCACCGGCGTGGAGTTCAACGTCGAGGATGTCTGGGAAGCGGCAGAAGTCGCTCAACGACTGGATGTCGAACTTCGCTTCCCGTACGCGGTCGATGACTGGCAACACCAGAACGCAAGCCTCTTCTCCGCGCTCAAGCTGGAGAAACTGGCCATGACTGTCATCCTCCTGCTCATCGTGCTCGTCGCATCCTTCAACATCATCTCCACGTTGATCATGGTGGTCACCGACAAGACCCGGGAGATCGGGATCCTGCGCTCGATGGGCGTGACCGCGAACGGCGTCCTCCGGATCTTCCTGATCCAGGGGATCGTCATCGGGATGATCGGCACACTCGTCGGCGGCACGCTCGGCGGCACGCTCGCGTATCTGCTTGACCGATACGAGTTCATCACGCTCCCCGGCGATGTCTACTTCATCGACCGCCTGCCCGTGGATGTGAACCCGGTTGATGTGGGGCTCATCGTCGCGGCGTCGATCGCCATCTCCTTTCTGGCGACGATCTATCCCGCTCGGCGTGCCGCCGAGCTCTCTCCTGTAGACGCCATTCGCCATGAGTGAGGGCGCGTGACCGAGGCGCCGGATCTCGTGCGCGAGCCGGCAGCGGCCGCGGCTGCGCCCGGGACCGCGATGCCGGACCGAGAAACGCCGGCGGCTGTCTCGGCGCAGGGCGTTTGTCGGAACTTCCGCAGTCCGGACGGCCGCCAGCTCCTGGTCCTGCGCGGCGTGGACCTGGAGGTGGATCGTGGCGAGACGCTGGCGATCATGGGACCGAGCGGGGCGGGAAAGTCGACGCTGCTGCACGTCCTCGGTGCTCTGGACGAGCCGACCAGCGGAACTGTCCGAATTGCCGGGCGGACGCTGAGTGGACTGGCCGACACGGAGGTGGCCCGCCTGCGCAACGAGCTCGTGGGCTTCGTCTTCCAGTTCCACCATCTGCTGAGGGATTTCTCG
>JAUVMT010000121.1 GCA_030600085.1 Gemmatimonadales bacterium
GCCGGGAGACAACGTGAACATGGACGTCGAGCTGATCACGCCGATCGCGATGGACACGGAGCTGCGCTTCGCGATCCGCGAGGGCGGCCGCACGGTCGGCGCCGGCGTCGTCACCGACATCGTCGAATAAGATGAGAGACAAGATTCGGATCCGACTGAAGGCGTTCGATCCCGCGGTCATCGACCAGACGGCCTCGGATATCGTTCGAACGGCCGAGAAGACCGGCGCCACGGTGAGTGGCCCGATCCCGCTTCCGACGCGGCGACAGCTGTTCACGGTCCTGCGCAGCCCTCACAAGGACAAAAAGTCGCGGGAGCAATTCGAGCTTAAGACCCACAAACGGCTGATCGACATCTACGACACGCGGGCCCAGACGATCGATGCGCTCACGAAGCTCGATCTCGCCGCCGGAGTTGATGTCGAGATCAAGGTTCAATAAACGATGAGCGGACTGATCGGGAAGAAGCTCGGGATGACCCAGATCTTCACCGAGGACGGAAGGGCGGTTGGCGTCACCGTGCTCGAGGTGGGCCCATGTCCCGTCGTGCAGGTCCGCACGCCGGAGCTCGACGGCTACAGCGCGGTCCAGCTCGGCTTCGGGCGCAGGCGAGAGAAGCGTGTGCGCAAGCCGGAGGCGGGCCATGCTGCCAGGGCCGGTCTCGACTACGTCCCACAGGTCCTCGCGGAGTTCGAGCCGGAGGCGGGCCGAGAGTACGAGCCCGGAGAGCAGCTCACGGTCGACATGTTCGAGGTCGGTCAGCGGGTGAAGATCAGCGGCCGCATTAAGGGGCGTGGGTTCCAGGGGGTGGTGAAGCGTCACGGGTTTGCAGGTGGCCGCAAGTCCCACGGCGGCTCTTCCCACCTGCGCTCGCCGGGGTCGATCGGACCGGGCACCGACCCGTCGCGCGTCATCAAGGGCCGCAAGATGGCAGGGCAGATGGGAAACACGGTGCGGACGGCGAGCAATCGACGAATCGAGCGAATCGACGCCGAGAAGAACCTCCTGATGGTACGCGGCTCTGTGCCGGGTGCACGCAACAACATCGTGCTTATCCGGCTGGCGCGACGGGGGGACTGACGAGATGGAAGCAAGAGCTTACAAGACGGACGGCACACCTCACCCCGAGGGGGTCGAGCTGCCAGCATCGCCGTTCGACGGAACAGTGAACGAGACCGTGCTGCACGACGTCGTGACCGCGATTCGGGCCCATGGCCGTCGGGGTACCGCGTCCACGAAGACGCGCGGCTTTGTGAGCGGTGGGACCCGGAAGCCGTGGCGGCAGAAGGGAACCGGCCGCGCCCGGGCCGGCACGATCCGCTCGCCGATCTGGCGGGGCGGGGGAGTCGTCTTCGGCCCGTCCCCTCGGAGCTACGATCAGCGGACCCCGAGGAAGGTGAGGCAGCTGGCCCGGCGCAGCGCCCTGAACGCTCGCGCGCTGGAAGATCGCCTCGTCGTCATCGATCCGCTCGAGATGGAGGAGCCGAAGACCAAGTCGATCGTGTCGCTCCTTGACCAGCTCGACCTCGGCTCCAAGAACGCGCTCTTTCTGACGGACGGCCTGAAGCGTCAGGTCTACCTCTCGGCACGCAACATCCCCAACACGCAGGTACGGCCATGGGGAGAGGCTTCGGCCTACGACATCCTGTGGGCGGACGTCGTCATCGTGGAAGCCTCTGCGTTCGCGGTTGAGGAGGGATCATGAGCCGCAGGCCGGGAGAGGTTCTTCTCCGTCCCGTCATCACCGAGAAAACCTCGACGCTTCAGTACGAAGGGACGAATGCGGGACCGCGCGCCCGACATGCGGATGACGAGCGCGATGTGAGGCCCAAGTACACCTTCGAGGTGGCGGCGGACGCGACCAAAGTGGAGATACGGACGGCCGTCGAACGGCTCTTCGAGGTCAAGGTGGTGAGCGTGCGCACGATGAACTGTCGCGGGAAGGACCGGCGCGTGGGTCGCTCGGTCGGACGTCGGCGGCATTGGAAGAAGGCCATCGTCGAAGTGGCGGAAGGCGAGATGATCGACCTGTTCGAGGGGGTCTGAGGATGCCGATCAAGAAGTTCCGGCCGGTCACGCCCGCGCGTCGATTCCGCTCCGTGTCGACGTTCGACGACGTGACCCGGACAGAGCCGGAGAGGTCGCTCACCGAAGGGCTCTCGAAGAAGTCGGGGCGCAACCACCACGGCCGAATCACCATGCGGCGGCGCGGTGGTGGCCACAAGCGCCGTTACCGACGGATCGACTTCCGGCGGGACAAGGACGGAATCCCGGCGCGGGTCGCCCATATCGAGTACGATCCGAACCGCTCCGCTCGATTGGCGTTGCTCCACTACGCGGACGGCGAGAAGCGATACATCGTGCGGCCGCGTGGCTTGGAGGTCGGCGACACGGTGGTCTCGGGGTCCGGCAGCGATATCCGTGTCGGCAACTCGCTTCCCCTGCGGGAGATCCCGCTGGGCACGACGGTCCATGCGGTGGAGCTCATCCCCGGCAAGGGGGCGCAGCTGGCCCGCTCGGCGGGCGTCGCCGTTCAGGTGGTGGCGAAGGAAGCCGGCATGGTCTCGCTGAAGCTCCCGAGCACCGAGGTGCGGATGGTTCGCGAGGATTGCCGGGCGACGATCGGCCAGGTGGGTAACGTGGACCACGAGCTGGTGCGCTCCGGGAAGGCGGGCCGGTCGCGTTGGCTGGGCCGTCGGCCCAAGGTGCGCGGCGTGGCGATGAACCCGGTCGACCACCCGCTCGGAGGCGGCGAGGGGAAGGCCTCGGGCGGGCGTCCTCCGGTCTCTCCGTGGGGAAAGCCCGAGGGCAGCAAAACGAGACGGCGCAAGAAGCAGAGCAACAAGTACATCGTGCGCGGCCGTCGCCGGGGCAAGAGCACTAAGTAGAGGGCGTTCGATATGCCGAGAAGCGTCAAGAAGGGGCCTTTCGTCGACGAGAAGCTGCTCGAAAAGATCGAGCTGATGAACAGCTCCGGCGAGAAGAGAGTCATCAAGACCTGGGCGAGGGCGTCCACGATCAGCCCGGAGTTCGTCGGGCACACGGTTGCCGTGCACAACGGGAACAAGTTCATCCCGATATACATCACCGAGAACATGGTCGGTCATAAGCTGGGCGAGTTCTCTCCGACACGTCTCTTCCGGGGACACGGAGGGAAGCTGGCCAAGGACCGACGGACGACGCTGTGAGGATCGGGTGCCGACCTGCAGGCACGGATAGGTAGATGGAAGCGAGAGCGATAGCACGTCACGTGGGGATGTCGGCGAGGAAGATGCGGCTCGTCATCGACCAGATTCGCGGGCATGACGTAAACGACGCGTACGCGATCCTTCGGTTTTCGAAGAAGGCTGCGGCGCGGCCGATCGACAAGGCGCTGCGCTCCGCGGTGGCCAACGCCGTCTACAAGGCCGACGAGGATGGCGAGGTTCTCGACGTTGACGATCTGTTCGTTCGAGAGGCATACGTGAACGAGGGCCGGACCCAGCGACGGTACCGCGCGAGGGCATACGGCCGCGCGACGATCATACGTCGCCGGAAGAGCCACGTGACCGTGGTCGTCGACACCAAGGAGGAGTGAGCGTGGGGCAAAAGACGCATCCGTACGGGTTTCGCCTCGGGGGGATCAAACCCTGGAAATCGCGTTGGTACGCGCAGGGCAAGGACTTTCCGCAGCTCCTCGAAGAGGATGAGAAGCTTCGTCGATATCTGGGCGCGAGACTCAGCCACGCGGCCGTGTCTGCCGTCGACATCGAGCGCAAGCCGTCGAAGATCGTGGTCACGATCCACACGGGCAGACCCGGTGTCGTGATCGGCAAGCGCGGCGCGGAAGTCGACAAGCTGCGCGACGAGCTTTCGCTGCTCACCGATGCCGAGGTGTCGATCAACGTCGAAGAGGTGAAGCGCCCGGAGATGGATGCGCAGCTCGTCGCCGACAACGTGGCTCACCAGCTCACGCAGCGGATCAGCTTCCGTCGCGCGATGAAGCGCGCGGTGCAGGCAGCGATGCGCTCGGGCGCCGAGGGGATCCGAATTCAGTGCGGCGGGCGGCTGGGGGGAGCGGAGATCGCCCGCACCGAAGGATACCACGAAGGCCGCGTGCCCCTGCACACGATTCGTGCGGATATCGACTACGCACAGAAGACGGCCACAACCACGTTCGGAACGATCGGCGTGAAGGTCTGGGTCTTCAACGGCGAGGTGGTCGAGGATCGGAGAGGGCAGACGTATACGGCCGGGGGGCGTAAGTAACCGATGCTTCAACCGAAGCGGGTCAAGTATCGCAAGCTCCAGAAGGGGCGCCTGCGAGGAGACGCCGGTCGTGGGACCAAGATCTCTTTCGGGGACTACGGGCTCCAGGCGATCGAGAAGGGCTGGATCTCGAACCGACAGATCGAGGCCGCGCGTGTGGCCATGACGAGGCACATCAAGCGCGGAGGGAAGGTGTGGATACGGATCTTCCCGGATCGGCCGATTACCCGCAAGCCCGCGGAGACTCGCATGGGCAAGGGGAAGGGAAATCCGGAGGGTTGGGTCGCGCCGGTGAGGGCGGGACGGATCCTCTTCGAGCTGGAAGGGGTCCCCACGCCGATCGCCAAGCGCGCGATGGAGCTCGCCTCGGCGAAGCTCCCCGTAAAGACGAAATTCGTGATCCGAGAAGCTGACTGATGGATGCCGAGGCGATTCGCGAGCTGACCGACGAGGAGATCGGTGAGGAGATCCGTCAAGCGGAGGAAGAGCTGTTTCGCCTCCGTTTTCGTAAGGCCTATCAGGATCTGGAGAGTTCGGCGCTGCTGCGAGCGAGGCGGCGGGAGCTCGCGCGGCTCAAGACGATACAGCGTGAGCGACAGCTATTGTCGCCGGAGAGTGCGGAATGAGAGCTGAAGCGGCGGACTCGGTGAGCCGGACCAAGACGCGTAAGGGCACGGTCGTGAGCGACCGCATGGACAAGACCGTCGTCGTGTCGGTGGAGAGGCAGCTGGCTCACCCGCTCTATGGCAAGAGGATCAAGAGGCGCTCCCGGTTCTATGCGCATGACGAGACCAACGAGTTCCGGACCGGGGATATCGTCGTCATCGAGGAGACCAGGCCGCTGTCGAAGCAAAAGCGCTGGCGTGTGACTCAGCTCGTGGAGCGGCCGGAGTAGGACGATGATCCAGCAGGAGACCGACGTTCGGATCGCAGACAACTCCGGGGCCCGCAGGGCGAGGTGCATCCGTGTGCTTGGCGGATCGGGGCGGCGGTATGCCCGGCTGGGAGATGTCATCGTCGTCACGGTCAAGGATGCGATTCCGGGCGGACTCGTGAAGAAGGGGGAGGTCGTGCGGGCGGTAGTCGTGCGGACCGCGAAGGAGACGCGAAGGGGCGACGGCAGCTACATCCGGTTCGACGAGAACGCGGCCGTCCTCATCAACGACGCGGGCGAGCCACGGGCCACCCGCATCTTCGGGCCGGTCGCGCGCGAGCTCCGGGACAAGCGGTTCATGAAGATCGTTTCGCTGGCACCAGAGGTGATCTGATGGCGCGACAGAGGGTGCACGTGCGCCGCGGCGATCGCGTGAAGGTGATCGCGGGCAACTACAAGGGTGTCACGGGGCAAGTGCAGACCGTGATTCCGGCCGAGAACCGCGTCATTGTTGATGGCGTGAACGTGTGCAAACGACACCAGCAACCTTCGCAACAGAACCCGGAGGGCGGCATCGTCACGTTCGAGGCCTCGATCGACGCCTCGAACGTGATGCTGATCGATCCGACGACGGAGGATGCGACGCGGGTGAGAACCCGCATCGACAAGGACGGGACGAAAGAGCGGATATCCGTGCGATCGGGCAACCCGATCCCTACGGCCGAGTAAGGACAAGAGGCGGCAGGTAGCAAGTAGATGACCGAGAACGATTCCACGCCGAGGCTCCGCCGGCATTACGACGAGCAAGTGCGGCCGAGGCTGCAGGAGATCTTCGGGTTCATCAACCCGATGGAGATTCCGCGGCTAGAGAAGATCGTCATGAACACCGGTCTCGGCGACGCGAAAGACAATCCCAAGCTGCTGGATTCGGCGGTCAATGAGCTAGCGGTTGTCTCCGGCCAACGTCCGGTCGTGACCCGATCCCGGAAGGCAATCTCGAACTTCCGGCTTCGCGAGGGCATGCCGGTGGGCGTCAAGGTGACGCTTCGCGCCACACGCATGTACGAGTTCCTCGACCGGTTCATCAGCACTGCCGTGCCGAGGATACGAGACTTCAGAGGCTTCAACAGCCGTGCCTTCGACGGGCGGGGCAACTACACGGTCGGAGTACGAGAGCAGATGATCTTCCCCGAGGTCGACTACGACGAGATCGTCAGAATCCACGGGATGGACGTCACCTTCGTCACCAGCACGGACAAGGACGACGAGGCGCTCGTTCTACTACGCGAGTTGGGCATGCCCTTCCGGGGCGAGACTCCAGTAATCGTTTAACCCGGCGCAAGCCGCGGACTGGTCGGAGGCGATGGCGAGAAAAGCCCTGGTCGAGAAGGCGAAGAGAGACCCGAAGTTCAGCAGTCGCGTGATCCGGCGCTGCAACCGGTGCGGGCGGGTAAGGGCCTATATGCGGAAGTTCGGCCTCTGCCGCATCTGCTTCCGGCAGATGGCGCTCAACGGAGAGATTCCAGGTATTCGCAAGGCGAGTTGGTGAATCGATGAGCTTTAATGACCCAATCGCCGACATGCTCACGCGCGTCCGAAACGCCGGTCAGGCCGGACATCGCCGCGTGGACATGCCGGTTTCGAAGCTGAAGTTAGAAGTCGCCCGCATCCTCGCGGAGAACCACTTCATCCACGAGTACAAGATGCTGGACGACGGCCATCACGGACTCCTCCGCTTGTACCTGAAGTACACGGAGGACGGCCGACCGGTGATCCGGGCCCTGGAACGGGCGTCGAGCCCTGGCCTGCGTCGGTACGTCGGCGCGGACGAAGTGCCGAGGGTCCTGTCCGGAATGGGCATCGCCATCCTCTCCACCTCGAAAGGGGTGATGACGGATCGAGACGCTCGCGCCGCCCGGATCGGCGGCGAACTGCTCGCC
>JAUVMT010000010.1 GCA_030600085.1 Gemmatimonadales bacterium
AGGACTTCGTCTCACTGGCGACGCTGGAGGATCTCGAGTTCGCCGCGTGGGATCCGATCCCGGACGACGCGTACGAATCCGCCAAGACGTGCGGCGTGCTGAAGCCAGAAGACGTGGACCCGCTCGCCGATTTCCTTCGGGCCATCCGGCCGATGCCGGCCGTGTTCGACAAGCGCTACGTGAAGAAGCTCGACGGCACCAACGTCAAGAGTGCCGGCAACAAGCTGGAGCTCGCGGAGCAGCTGCGGGAGGACATTAGGCGCTTCAAGGAGGAGAAGGGCTGTGACCGGCTGGTGATGGTCTGGGCCGCATCCACCGAGGTGTTCATGGAGCCGAACGAGGTCCACGCCACGGTGGATTCGCTCGAGAAGGCGATGGCCGAGAACGACGACGCCATCGCACCCTCGATGGTCTACGCATACGCCGCTCTCAAGGAGGGTGTGCCCTTCGCCAACGGGGCTCCCAACCTCACGGTCGACGTCCCGGCGATGCTGGAGCTCGCCGACGAGGCGGGCATGCCGGTTTGCGGGAAAGATTTCAAGACGGGCCAGACGTTGATGAAAACGATCATCGCGCCAGGTCTCAAGGCGCGAATGCTCGGCCTGAACGGCTGGTTCTCCACCAACATCCTCGGGAATCGCGACGGCGAGGTGCTGGACGACCCGGAGAGCTTCAAGACGAAGGAGGAGTCGAAGCTCGGGGTGCTCGAGTACATCCTCCAGCCGGAAATGTATCCCGAACTCTACGCCAACATCTACCACAAGGTGCGGATCAACTACTACCCTCCTCGCGGCGACAACAAGGAGGGATGGGACAACATCGATGTGTTCGGTTGGATGGGATACCCGATGCAGATCAAGATCGACTTCCTCTGCCGGGACTCGATTCTCGCCGCTCCGATCGTTCTGGACCTGGCGCTCTTCATGGACCTGGCGGCTCGAGCGGGCCTCCACGGGATCCAGGAGTGGCTCTCGTTCTTCTTCAAGAGCCCGCAGGTGGCGCCCGGGCTCTATCCGGAGCACGACCTCTTTATCCAGCAATGGAAGCTGAAGAACACGCTGCGCTGGCTGATGGGTGAGGAGCAGATCACTCACCTGGGGACCGAGTATTACGCCGACTACCGGTAGGCAGTCGGAAAGGCCTTCCGGCCGCGGCTTCTTTCTCGTCTTCGAGGGGGTCGAAGGGGCCGGAAAGACGACTCAGGCCCGTCGCCTGACGCGGCGCCTCGAGTCGGCCGGCGTACGCTGTCTGATGGCCCGTGAGCCGGGAGGCACGCAGGGCGGCGAGCGGATTCGTGATGTAGTGCTGGATCCGGGGCTGGATCTCGGCCCGGAGGCGGAGACCCTGCTCTACCTCGCTTCGAGGGCGGAGTTCGTCCGGCAGATCGTGCGTCCGGCCCTCGACGAAGGACGGATCGTCGTGGCCGACAGGTACGAGCTCTCGACGCTGGCCTACCAGGGTATCGCCCGCGGACTGGGGCTGGAGAAGGTGAGACGGCTCAACTCGTGGGCCACCGGAGGGCTCGAGCCGGATGCGGTGATCCTGCTTCGGATCGAGCCGTCGGCCGGACGCGACCGGAAGGAAGAGGAGCCGGACCGGTTGGAGCGCGAGTCCCGAGAGTTCTTCCGCCTGGTGGTGGAGGCCTACGACTTGCTTGCCTCCATGGACACGAGAATAGTGGCCGTCGATGGGCAGGGCTCGCCCGAGCAGATCGAGGAGCGCGTAATCGACGAGCTGGTCGGGCGTTGGCCTGGAACATTTGAAGTGCTAAGGCGTTAGCAATCAAGAACTCGCGGTTTCAAGGGTCCGGACATCGAGTTCGTGTCGGACAGTGGTCGCCCAAGGATACGGAGGCTGAATGAGGCTCAGGCGAACGTGGCTTTCTCCGCTGGCCGTGGCGTTGATCGCGTTGGTGAGCGGTGGATGGCTGCTACAAGAGGGCACCGCGAACGAAGATGCCTACACGCAGTCGAAGCTGCTCGACGAAGTCCTCCGCCTGGTCGCCGAACGCTACGTCGAGGAGACGGAGCCGGCGGAGCTTTATCGTATGGCGATCGACGGTCTCCTGACCGAGCTCGGTGATCCCTACACGGACTTTCTCGACCGCGATGAGTGGAAGGACCTGCAGCTCAGCACCACGGGGAACTACGGTGGCCTGGGGATCCGGATCGACGAGCAGGACGGCTGGATCACGGTGGTCGCCGTCTTGCCGAACACCCCCGCCGAGAAGCGCGGTCTGATCACCGGCGATCGGATCGTCGAGGTCGATGGCGAGCCGGCCGAGGGCTGGAGCACCAACGATGCGGTCCAGGTTCTCCGCGGACCCAAGGGTAGCGCGGTGCAGCTCCTCGTCATGAGGCCCGGAGTCGATCGCCCGATCGAGGTCGAGATCAACCGCGACGAGATCCACGTCGTCCCGGTCAAGTCCTTCATGGTCGACGACGACGTAGGCTTCGTCCGCCTCGAGCAGTTCAGCCGGGCGGCGCGGGGAGAGCTTCAATCCGCGATCGACCAGCTGCTTTCCCAGGGAGCCGAGTCGTTCATTCTCGATCTGCGCTCGAATCCCGGTGGGCTCCTGGAGGAGGGGATCGCGATCGCCGACCTCTTCCTTCCGCGCGGGGTGGAGGTCGTGGAGACCAGGTCCAGAAACAAGAACGAGAACCAGGCGTACGGCGCGCCGTCTACCGAGGAGTATCCCGGCCTCCCCTTGGTCGTGCTCGTTAATCCCTATTCGGCCAGCGCCTCCGAGATCGTCGCCGGAGCCCTGCAGGATCACGATCGGGCGCTCATCATCGGAACGACGACGTTCGGCAAGGGCCTGGTTCAGACGCTGTACCCCCTCTCCGGGGGCAACTACCTGAAGATGACGACCGCCCGCTGGTTCACGCCGAGCGGACGCTCGATCCAGAAGCCCTTCCGGACCGACTTCGCTGCGCTCGCCGGGGAGGCCATCTCGATGGAGGGCGATCCGGTTCACGTCGACGACGTGACGGACCGGGAGACCTTCTACACAGACGCCGGGCGCATCGTTTACGGGGGCGGCGGCATCACGCCCGATATCACGGTGATGCCGGACACGCTCACGTCGACCGAACAGGTCTTCCGAGAGGCGCTCGCCGAGAGCGAGCTGGCCTTGCGGGATGCCACGTTCCGCTTCTCGGTCCAATGGGTTCATGACCACCCGGAACTTCGCGAAGACTTCGAGATCACGCCGACCATCCGAGATGCGTTGTACAACTTCATCGTCGATGAGAAGGGGGTCGAAGTCGACAGAGACCTGTTCGACGACGCCACCGGTTGGATCGACTGGGAGTTGGGCATCCGCATCGCTCAATCGGCGTTCGGTGAGGAGGCTTCCCTGAAGCGCACCCTCCGTCGGCAGCCGCAGGTCACCAGGGCGATCGCGCTGCTGCGGCAGACGGACACGCCGCAGGATCTGATCGCCTTGGCGGCGAGCGAGAGCGCGGCGGTGGAGAGGGTGGACGTCGGACCGATGCCGACCCCGAACTAGCAGACGCTCGGGAGCCGGGAGCCGCCCGGCTCCGTGCCCTGGCCAGCGTCGGCGGGTCTTCCACGCAGCGATCCGGTGCGCCAGCGCCGGCTCCTCATCTTCGCGAAGCTGCCCGAGCCTGGCCGCGTCAAGACGCGGCTCATCCCGAGCCTGGGGCCCGACGGCGCGGCACTCCTCTACGAAGCCTTCCTGGACGACACGATCGACCTTTGCCGAGGCGTAAAGGATGTCGGCCTCGAGATCTGGGTGGCCGGCGGTGGGTCGGCGCCCGACGAGGAGAGGGAGGGCGCCGCCTACTTCCACCGACGTCATCCGGGCCTGCGGTTCAGGTATCAGGTCGGAGCCGATCTGGGTGACCGCTTGCGCGGCGCCTTCGAGACCGCCTTCGAGGAGGGATGTGATGACGTCGTGGTCACCGGAAGCGACCATCCGACGCTGCCGATCGGGTACGTGAGGCGTGCCTTCACCGCTTTGACTGCGACCGAGGTTGTCGTTGGCCCGTCGGCCGATGGGGGGTACTATCTCATCGGCCTGCGTCGCCAAACGTGGCCGAAGGCAGCCGGTCTCTTCGCAGACGTGCCCTGGTCGACGCCGGAGGTGCTACGCGCGACGCGCGAGCGGGCTCGGGGCCTGGAACTCCGTCATGTGGAGCTGCCGGAATGGTACGACGTAGACGATCGATCGGACCTGCCGCGGCTCGGCCGCGATGCCGACGCAGGCAGCCACACCGCCCGGGCGTTGGTGCGGCTGACTGCCGGAGATGAGACGGGTCGCGGCCTGACAGGGACGGGGAACGATCCGAGGTAGTCTTCGCGCCGCACCGGTTCTGGTCCTCGGCCTGGCCGGGGTTTCGGTTTCGGCCGTGTTGGTGCGTCTGGCAGAGGCGCCGGTCAGCGCCATAGCCTTCTGGCGGCTCACGCTGTCCCTGCTCTTCATCCTCCCGCTCCTCGGCCTGTCCGGCCAGTGGCGAGAGATCGGGTCGTTGAGTCGCTCGGAGTGGCGCTGGGTCGCCCTCTCCGGCGGTGCTCTGGCCCTCCACTTCGTGACCTGGTTTCTCTCACTGGACTACACGAGCGTGGCGAGCTCCACCGTGCTCGTGACGGTTCATCCTCTTTACGTGGGGCTGCTCTCGACGCTCTGGCTGAGTGAGCCGCCATCGCGGCTCGAGTGGGTGGCTATCCTGGTCGCCACCTCGGGCACGGTGTGGATCGGGTGGGGCGATTTCCGGCTCGGCGAGGGTGCGTTCATCGGCGACCTGCTGGCGGCACTGGCCGCCGTATTCGCCGCCCTCTACTTCATCGCCGGCCGCAAGCTGCGCCAGCGCCTCGGGCTGTGGAGCTACGTGGCGCCGGTCTACCTGCTCGCGGCGCTTCTCACCGGCATCTCCATGTGGGTGCGCGGAGTGCCGGCGACCGGCTATTCCCCCGCCACGTGGGCCCTCTTCGCCGGGATGGCGATCGGACCGATGCTTCTCGGCCACACGTCCTTCAACTGGGCGCTCCGTCATGTGCGCGCATATGTTGTCAGCCTCGTCGTCCTGCTGGAGCCCGTCGGAGCCACCGTGCTGGCCGTCCTCGTGCTCGGCGCCGCCGAGCTGCCTTCGATGAACACGGTGACAGGGGGCATCGCGATCCTGGGCGGCATGGCGATGCTCGTGCGCGAGCAGGCGCGGAGGTCGTCGAGCCCGGCGTCCCCGATCACGAACGACGGATAACGGCGGTACGAGTGATCAAGAACACGGTACGTGTCACGCGCGGCACGGAGCTCGAGTCCCGGCACCGCGCTCACGGCATCGTATGCGGCCTCGACTCGGACCAGGAAGCCCAGTTCGGAGACTCGGAGCTCCTCGCCTTCTGGCGTTCCGCGATGAAGCCGTTTCAGGCTCTTCCGCTCGTAACCGATGGGGTGAACGAGACCTACGGTTTCGGCTCCGCGGAGCTCGCGATGTGCTGCGCCTCCCACGACGGTACGCCCGCTCAGGTCGAGATCGTCAGTGCGATGCTGGCCCACTTGGGCCTTTTCTCCGGCCAGCTCGCCTGTGGGGTCCACCCCCCGTACGACCGACCTTCGGCGGATGCCGTGATTCGCTCAGGCGGCCACTTCACACCGCTTCACAACAACTGCTCGGGCAAGCACGCCGGCATGTTGGCGCTCGCGCTGCATCGCGGTTGGCCGCTCCGAGGATACACGGAGCGAGATCACTCCGTGCAGCAGCGGATCCGTCGCGAGCTCAAGGAGTGGCTGGATGTGGATCCCGAGATCCTGCGCTGGACGGTCGACGGGTGCAGCGTGCCGACACCCTACCTCTCTCTTCGACAGATGGCGCGCGCCTACGCGCGCCTGGGTCGCGCCGCCGCCGCAGGCGAGAGGGGCGCGATGGAGGTTGTAGGCGCGATGACGACCCATCCGGAGCTTATCTCGGGCGAGGGGAACTTCGCCACGCGGCTGATGCGCGACACGAAGGGTCGGATCGTAGGCAAGGAGGGCGCCGAGGGCGTGTTCTGTGCGGCGGCCCCTCAGCTGGGGTGGGGGCTCGCCATGAAGCTCGGCGATGGGAACGCGAGGGCGGCCGGGCCCGCCGTCATCGGGATGCTGGAGGCGCTGAGCCTCCTCAGCGACGAGGAGTCCGAGAGGCTGGGTGACATGCGAGAGCCTCTCATTAAGAACAGGCTGGGCACGAAGGTGGGCGCCATACAGGCCGATATGTCTCCCCGGCTGGTTCCGGAGACAGCGCCCCTCTGAGCGAACAGGAGATGAAGGGATCGACGCAGGGGACTGGAGGCCTTCCCGCGGAGCGGGAGGCGCTCGTGCTCGTCTCGGCGGCGCATGCCTCTCGCGACGAAGCGGCGTTGCGCAGGGTTCTGCGTGAGGCCGCCGCGACCGCGGGCCCGGAACCCGTCGAGGAGGTGCTCCTTCAGGCCTATCTGTTTCTTGGCTTCCCGGCGGCGATATGGGCCTTCGGCATCTGGCGCTCGCTCGCCGCTGGCCGCCGCCGGACGGAGCGGGACGATCACGGCCGGCTCCCGCTCGAAGCGGGCGAAGGCGCGACCGATCTTGTCTCGACCTGGGAGCGGGCGGGTGAGGCCGTGTGCGGTCGAGTCTACTCCAGCAACTACGAGAAGCTCAGAAGGAACGTCCAGGCTCTGCATCCCGAGCTGGACCGCTGGATGATCCTGGAGGGATACGGGAAGGTCTTGAGCCGGCCGACCGTCGATCTTCCGACGCGGGAGCTTTGCATCGTTGCTTCACTTGCCGTGACCGGTTGGGAGCCGCAGCTGCACTCGCACTTGCGGGGCGCGCTCAATGCCGGCGCCGAGCCGGCCGAAGCCGAGGCGGCTCTCGAGGCGGGTCTGCGCTTCGCGCCGACCGAGGAGTGGCGCCAACGAGCGCGGATACTCTGGCAACAGGTATTGAGGCGCCATGTTCGTTGACCAGGCCACGATCCACGTGAAGGGCGGGGCCGGCGGCGCCGGTGCGATGGCCTTTCGTCGCGAGAAGGGTGTTCCGTTCGGCGGCCCGAGCGGAGGGGATGGAGGCCACGGGGGCGACGTGGTGCTCGCGGCCGATTCTCAGCTTCACACGCTTCTCGACTACAGCTATCGGCAACACTACAAGGCCGGGCGGGCCGGGCATGGCGAAGGCTCCAACCGCCACGGCGCGGACGGAGAGGATCTTGTCCTGCCCGTACCGCTGGGCACGGTTGTCATGGACGCAGAAACGGGTGAGCGCCTGGGGGAGCTTCTGGAAGCCGGTGAGCTGCTCGTGGCCGCACGAGGTGGGCGGGGTGGCCGCGGAAACGCCGCGTTTGCCACGGCGACGCACCAGGCGCCGCGGCACTGGGAGCCCGGTGAATGGGGCGAAGAGCGAAGCCTCGTGCTGGAGCTGAAGCTGATCGCGGACGTCGGGCTCGTCGGCGAACCGAACGCCGGAAAGTCCACCCTGCTGGCGGCGGCCTCGGCTGCCCGTCCGAAGGTTGCCGCGTACCCGTTCACGACTCTCGAGCCCAATCTGGGCGTGGTGCAGCTGTCCGATGCACGGCGCTTCGTGGTCGCTGACATTCCCGGGCTCATCGAAGGGGCTCACGAGGGAAAAGGGCTGGGCACGCAGTTCCTGCGGCACATCGAGCGCACGAGAACGCTTGCAATGCTGATTCCGATCGACGCCGGAGAGATCCAGGGAGCGTACGAGCTCCTCAGGCACGAGTTGCTCTCCCACGACGCGGCTCTCGCGGGGATACCGTTCTGCGTCTTGATCACGAAGGTCGATCTCGTCCCCGTCCCCCGGGAGGTGGAGTTGGAGGCCCCCGACGCATGGGGCGTCTTCCAGATCTCGTCGGTCACGGGGGAAGGCCTTCCGGACGCATTGGAGGCGCTCTGGGCGCGTGTCGCCAAGGAAAAGGACGCTCGCGACGGTGGGGAAGAGGAGCGCTTTCCGGAGCTCGAGGAGTGGACACCGTAGCTCGAGGAACGGAGGTCCTGAGCCACGGCGACCGCGGCAGCGACAGTCGGGAAACGGATACCGAGCTGAAGGAGCTGGCGGCGGCGCTGGCGCTCGCCGAGGCGCCGGGACTGGGCCCGGTCAGCCTGCGCGAACTGATCGATGAATCCGGCTCGGCCCGGGAGCTCCTGCGCCGAGCACGACGCTCGAGGCCTCCGTTTGCCCCGACCGTGCGGCGACGGCTGGCCGGCGTCCGGCCGGTATCGGTGGAACAGGTGCGAAAGCTGGCGCATCGCGGGATCCGGCTTCTGGCCTATGGCTCAGACGGGTATCCTGAGCGCCTCAATCACCTCTACGATCCGCCCGTTCTCCTCTACCTCCGCGGGTCTCTGGATCTCGTGGACCGACGCAGCCGGGGCATCGTCGCTATCGTCGGTACCCGACGAGCGACCCCCTATGGCCGGCGCATGGCCCGTGAGATCGCTGCGGGCCTGGCGGAGGCCGGCTGGGCTGTCGTCAGCGGGATGGCTCGAGGAATCGATGGGGAGGCGCACGCCGCAGCTCTGGACGCCGGAGGCGCGACCATCGGGGTTCTTGGGTCAGGCCTGAACTTCGCCTACCCTGCGGCGCATCGGCCTCTCTACCGGCGGATGGTTCGAAGCGGACTCCTGGTCAGTGAATTCGCCCCGTCCACGCCTCCGGCGCCCGGCCTGTTTCCCCGACGGAATCGAATCATCGCGGCGCTCGCTAAAGCGGTAGTCGTGGTCCAGGCGCCCGCCCGAAGCGGAGCCTTGATCACGGCCGACCACGCCCTCGACCTCGGTAGGGATGTTCTGGCTGTCCCGGGTCCCGTCGGCCTCGAGCCGAGCGTGGGTACGCATCATCTGCTGCGAGACGGAGCGGCGGTCGCCACCTGCGCCGCCGATGTACTGGACCAGGTTAAGGGGCCGTACGGTGGTGCGGTCTCCGGACAACCGGAGTCTCGGAGCAGGGGCGGCGAGCGCGAACAGGAGGCGGAAGTCCGCCTCCGTGGATCGGCCGGCCGAGTCCTGGAGCGGCTCTCCACCGGACCCGCGAACGCCGACGAGCTCGTCAGGGCGTCGACCCGGCCTGTCCCTGAGGCTCTCGCCATGCTTGGAAGCCTGGAGCTGGAGGGGATCTTGCAGCGGCAGGGGGACGGCAGGTACGTCTTATCGTCACGGGATCGCCATGCGGGCGACAGGGAGCTGGAACGCTTTCCAAGTTGAACGCGTATCGAAGGGCGATCTTTCACGTCGCTCCGTCGTTCTGTGGGCGGAAACAAGGATAACCGAACAGCGAGTCCATGTTGCAGGATCTGACCGATCGCGAGAAAGCCGTCCTGGTCGCCGTTCTCGAGAGCTACATCGAGTCGGCGGAGCCCGCGGGCTCGCGGACCATCGCGAAGCAATACGCGCTGGGTGTCTCCGCTGCGACGGTGCGGAACACGATGGCGGACCTCGAGACGAAGGGGTTTCTCACCCACCCCCATACCTCGGCCGGGCGGGTGCCTACCGATCTGGCGTACCGCTACTACGTCGACGAGCTCATGGGGCTGCGCCCGCTCTCGACCGTCCAACAGGTGCGGATCGAGCAGGAGCTGTCCAGCGGTCAGGCGAGCGCGATCGAAGAGCTCATCTCTCGGGCCGCCTCGGTGTTGAGCCTCCTGACCGGTGAGCTGGGACTGGCGATCGGGCCGACGCTCTCGAAGGCCGTGCTGCACCGAATGGACCTCGTTCCCGTCGACACGGAGAAGGTGCTCCTCGTGTTCACCCTCGAGTCGGGCGTAGTCCGGACGGTCTACGTGGATCTGAGGAGCGGGCTGCCTCAGCAGACGCTCTCCGCTTTGGCCACGGTGCTGAACGAGCGGTTGGCGGGCAGCACGCTCAGTGACATTCAGTCAACGCTCGGCGAGCGGCTTCGCGACATCGACATGAAGGAGGCGGGAAACCTCATCAACATCTTCGTGGAGTCGGGGCCCGAGATCTTCGACTGGGTCGCGACGAACCGAGAGGTGCACCTCGGTACCGCATCCTCGCTGGCCGACCAGCCGGAGTTCACCACCCAGGAGGGCCTGCGGCACCTCATCGAGCTCACGGAACAGAGAGAGCTTCTCGCTTCCGTGCTCGGTCAGCGGGCGCGGGAGAGCGGACCTCAGATTACCATCGGAACCGAACACGAAGCTCCCGAGCTCCTCGAGCTGACCATGGTGACCGCCAGCTACGAGATCGGCCAGCTCCACGGCGTGGTGGGAGTGATCGGGCCGACCCGGATGCCCTACGACAAGGTCGTGGCCGTCGTAGACTGCACGTCCTCCCTCGTCTCCCGATTGATGCAGCATTGAACGGCGCTCGAGACGGCATGACCGCGCGATAGATGGCAGACTTCTACGACGTGTTGGGCGTCTCGCGACAGGCGGGTCCCGAAGAGATCAAGAAGGCCTACCGCAAGCTGGCGATGCGGTATCATCCCGACCGCAACGACTCGCCCGATGCCGAGGCCAAGTTCAAGACCGTCACGCAGGCTTATGAAGTGCTGCGCGATCCGCAGCAGCGGGACCTCTACGATCGGTACGGTGAAGCCGGAATCCGCCGCGGCGCCGGCACGGGCTCGGGGATGGGCGGATTCAACTTTGCTGATGCCTTCGACGTCTTCATGCGCGAGTTTGGCGGCGGAAGCACCTTTGGAGATCTCTTCCAGCAGCGACGCCGCACGGGACCTCGTCGCGGCAGCGACATCAGAGTGCGGCTCCGAATCAGTCTCGCCGAGGCCGCGAAAGGGGCAAAGAAGACGCTCCGCGTGCGGCTCCTCGACCGCTGCGAGCGCTGCGAAGGAAGCGGCGCCGAGCCCGGCACGGTTCCCGTCACGTGCAGCGCGTGTGCTGGGGCCGGCGAAGTCAGATCGGTTCAGCGCTCTCTGCTCGGTCAGTTCGTGAGCGTGCGTCCCTGCCCGGAGTGCGGCGGAGATGGCCGGATCATCGAGAGCCGGTGCGGTGAGTGCGACGGACAGGGTCGCCTGCAGCGCGACAAGAAGATCTCGATCGAGGCTCCGGCCGGCGTGTCGTCCGATGATTTTCTGCGGCTCTCGGGCCGGGGCAATGCCGGGCCGAAGGGCGGACCTCCGGGCGACCTGCTGGTGGCGATCGAGGTCGAGGAAGATCCCAGGTTCGAGCGTCACGGGGATGACCTGATCCACAACCTCGCGGTCACCTTCACGCAGGCGGCGCTCGGCGACGAGATCGGCGTCCCCACGATCGATGGAGAGTCCGAGCTCGAGATCCCGGCGGGCATTCAGAGCGGCCAGGCCTTGCGGCTGCGTGGTCGCGGGATGCCGCGCCTCCGCGGCCAGGGCAGGGGTGATCTGATCGTGCGTGTGTTGGTTTGGACGCCGACTCGGCTCTCATCCGCTCAGCGTGAGGCGCTCGAGGGAATGGCTTCCCTCGAGGATGCTCCTCCGGCTCCCGACACGAAGGAGCCCGGCTTCTGGGAGCGCGTGAAGCAGGCGTTCAGCGCGTGAAGCAGGTGCTTAGAGCCTGAGTTGGGCCGCCGCCTCCGTATCCACCACCCACGTTCCACCTCGGGCCATTCGGGCCGGACAGCGTGACACGTCGGCCTCTCCGAGGAGCGCTTCGCGCACCGCGCCGGCCTTCGCCCGACCGCGGGCGAAGAGGAAGATCTGGCCGGCCGAGCGTACGACGGGGGGAGTGATCGTCAGGCGCTCGGTCGGCGGAGATGGGCTCCGGGCCGGCGCTACCCGCCGCGCGGTTTCCCGCAGGTTCGGCGAGCCCGGAAAGAGCGACGCCGTGTGTCCATCCTCCCCGATTCCGAGCACGAGAACGTCCAGGTGCGACGGCAGCTGGCGTTCGTAGCTCTCAGCCGCCCCGTCCAGGTCGGGACGCTCGGCCTCCATGCGGTGGACGGATCTCGCCGGGATCGGAACGCGTTCGATGAGGGCGCCCCGGACGAGGCGGTAGTTGCTGGCGGGGTCATCCGGCGGGACGGCACGTTCGTCGGCGAAGTAGATTCCGATCCGCTCCCACGGAATCCCGGGGAAGCCCGCCAACGCCTCGTAGATGGGGCCGGGGGTGGAACCGCCGGAGAGCGCGACCGAGAGATCGCGTTTCCGGAAACCGCGGAGGGCCGCCGCCAGCACCTCGGCGCCCGCCTCGGCGAAGCTGGCCGGGGGGACCAGGTGGAGCTCCGTCTTCCCGACCCGCCGCGGCTCGGGGGCTGCGTCCGGCCGCTGGTTCACGTCAGCCGTTGCGCCAGGCGCGGCCGTCCTGTCGCATGAGATCCTCAGCCGCTACCGGGCCCCAGGACCCCGCTGCGTAGTTCGGAAAGTCTCCGGGCGGCTCGCTCTCCCAGCGCACGACGATCGGGTCCACGGTCCGCCAGGCCTCGTTGATCCAGTCGGCACGCGCAAAGAGCGTCTGGTCGCCCTGCATGACATCCAGAAGGAGCCAGGCGTACGCTCGCGGCGGCCGCTCCACCCCGAAGGCATCGGCATAATTAAAATCCATCGTAACGTCGCTCAATATCAGGTCCGGTCCGGGCTGTTTGGCGATGAACCGTTGAACGATCCCCTCCTCCGGCTGCAGCCGGAAGGCCAGAACGTTCGGCGGCGAGCCGGAATCCGCCCGGGGAAACATGACGTGGGGCGTGGGCTTGAACTGAATGGCCACATCGGTGAGCTTCCGCGCCATGCGTTTTCCGGTCCGCAGGTAAAAGGGCACGCCCGACCACCTCCAGTTGTCCAGCCCCAGCCGGATCGCCGTGAAGGTCGGGGTCGTCGAGCCGGGATCCACACCCTCCTCTTCTCGATAACCGCGGGCCCGGACGCTTCCCGTGTCGCCGGAGCCGTATTGCCCGCGTACGGCTTCCCGCTCGACATCCACCGGCCTACAGTTCACCGCTTCGAGGATCTTGACCGTCTCATCGCGCAGGGATGAACCGTCGAAGTTCACCGGCGGCTCGATCGCGGTCATGCACAGCAGCTGCAACAGGTGGTTCTGGACCATGTCCCGGACCACGCCGGTCCTCTCGTAGAAGGCGGCGCGGGTGCCGATGCCTATCTGCTCCGACACCGTGATCTGCACATGATCGATGTAGTTCCGGTTCCAGATCGGCTCGAAAGCCGGATTGGCGAACCGGAAGACGAGCATGTTCTGGACCGTCTCCTTTCCGAGGAAATGGTCGATTCTGTAGATCTGATCCTCGCCGAAAGAGCTCCTCAGTTGGCGGTCGAGCTCGAGCGCGCTCGCCAGGTCCTCACCGAAGGGTTTTTCGATGACGAGGCGCCGCCAGCCATCTTCGCAGGCCGCGAGCCCCGACTGGGCGAGCCGCTGAGTGATCACGCCGAAGGTCGAGGGCGGCATGGCGAGGTGGAAGAAGATGTTGTCCGGGATGCCGAAGTCTACGGCCGCCGCTTCCACCCCGGCCTTCAGCTCGGCGTAGCCTTCTTCGGGTGGTCCGGTGGCGTCGCCTTGCACGTAACTCAGCCGACGGGCGAAGTCGCTCCACGCCTCCGGCTCCCACGCGCACTCGTCTTCGATCGCCTGCCGAGCGACCTGCCTGAAGTGCTCGGAGCTCCATTCCCGTCGAGCGAATCCGACGAGGGCGAAGCGCTCCGGAAGGAGCCGCTTGCAGTAGAGCTCGAAGAGGGAGGGGAGGAGCTCCGTGCTGGCCAGGTCCCCGGTCGCGCCGAAGATCACCATCACGCACGGGTCTGCGGGCACGCCGGGCGTCAGGCCTCCGTCGGCAACCTGAACGACCCGTGCGCTGCGTTCGCTCGCCACGTCAGCTCTCTCGCACCGCGTGACCGCCGAACTGGTTGCGGAGAGCCGCGATGACCTGGTGGGCGAAGCGCCGCTCCGTGCGCGAATCGAACCGTTCGTAGAGGGATTGCGTGATCGTGGGGAGCGGAATGGCCTTCTCCAGGGCGTAGTCCACCGTCCACCTCCCCGTGCCCGAGTCGTCGATCCAGGGCCCTATCCGTTCGAGCTCGTTGCCTTCCTCCCCGAACGCGTCGGCCAGAAGCTCGAGCAGCCAGCAGCGGATTACCGAACCGTTACCCCACAGCTGGGCCACGCCCCGAAGGTCCAGGTCGAAGTCGGCCCGCCGCAGGCACTCGAAGCCCTCTCCCAGCGCCTCGAGCATGGCGTACTCGATCGCGTTGTGGATCATCTTCACGAAATGGCCGGCCCCGTTCGGACCTACGTGGAGGAACCCGTTCTCGGGCGCGAGCGAGCGAAAGACCGGCTCGAGCCGCTCGACCGCTTCGTCCGGCCCACCGATCATCAGGTTGTAGCCGATCTCCAGTCCCCACACGCCGCCGCTGACGCCGATGTCCAGAAACAGCACTTCACGCTCGGCGCACAGCCGGGCGTGCTTGATCGACTCGACGTACCGGGAGTTCCCGCCGTCCACGATGAGGTCGCCGGGATCCAGCGCGTCCAGCAGCGACGTGATCGTCTCCCTCGTCGGTCGGCCGTGCGGGACCATCACCCAGATGGTGCGCGGTGCCGGGAGGGCCGCGACCAGCCCCTCCAACGACTCCAGCGTCTCGACGCCGTCCCTGGCCGCCGCCGCGGAGTTGCCCTCCGACAGGTCGAACCCGCAGACGGAGATGCCGTCCCCGATGAGACGCCGCGCCATATTGGAGCCCATCTTACCGAGGCCGATCAGACCCAGTTTCATGCCTACCTCGCGCGTTGCAGATCCGTGCACAGGGGCCGGCGGAAGGCGGCTCCCTTTCTGAGGGCTGCTAGAAGTCGCTCGCGATTCGAGCCAGCGCCTCCTCGATGTCGGCGCCGAGGTGGATACGGGCGACCCGCCGGCCCCGTGCGGCCAGGGACCGGAAGTCTCCCAGCGCCTGAGCGAGCATCAGGCGTCCGAAGCCTCCATCCTGGCCGGGGATGTCGATCTCGACGGGCGAATTCGCCGTCAGGAGAAGGAAGATCCCGGTCGCCGGGCCACCTTTGTGGAGCTGGCCCGTGGAGTGGAGGTAGCGCGGCCCATAGCCGAGCGTCGTGGCGACCTGATGCTCGGAGCGCAGGCGGGCGCGTAGCGCCTCGAGCGCCTCGTCCCGCTCGGCCGTCTCGGCGAAGTAGGGCAGGATCGCGACGTAGTCGCCGCTGGTCGCCAGGCTGGCGATGGAGTCGATCGCTTCGGTCGGGGAGCCGTTGGAAGCCGGCAGCGAGTTCCCGCCACCCCAGTAGACGGCGAGACCCTCATCGTGGGCCACCGGCGCTTCATCGACGGGCCCCTCCTCATCTCGCCACTCGGAGAGCACCTCTCGGGCGTTGAGCTTGCTCTCCTCCACGTTCGGCTGGTCAAAGGGGTTGATGTGGAGGAGGGCGCCGGCGGTCGCGACCGCGAGCTCCCAGCGGTAGAACTCGCCTCCAAGTGCCTGGCGGTCGGGCAGCTGAAAACGGAGAACCGGGTGTTCCGCTTCCAGCCGGTCCAGGTCGGCGGCTGCTTCCTCAGCCTCGCCTTCGAGGCCCAGCCATACGAATACGCGATCGGACCCGTACTCCGACGGATCACCCAGCGGCTCATCGGCGATCGGCACCAGCCCACGTCCGTTCTTGCCCGTGCTCTCCGCGATTAGCTGCTCGGCCCAGAGTCCGAAAGAGGCCAGGGCGCCGGTCGCGGTGAAGGTCACCTTGTCGCGGCCCTGGAGCGCGAGGGTCGCCAGCGCCGTCCCGAGCCTCGCGCCCGGATTGTGGCTCGCTGGAACGACCGGACCGCAGAGCGCCCGCATCGCTCGTGCCCGCTCCAGCAACTCGTCCGTCGGCACGCCGGAGAGGGCCATCGGGACGAGGCCGAAGTACGAGAGGGCGGAGTATCGTCCGCCGATGTCCGGCGGGTTCTCGAAGCAGGCCCGGAAGCCGCAGGAAGCAGCTTCTTCGGCGAGTGGGGTCCCGGGATCCGTGATCGCGACGAAGCGGTCGCCTCCGGCACCCACCGTCTCCTCGAGAAGGTCAGCGAAGTACCGGTAGAAGCTCATCGTCTCCAACGTCGTTCCCGACTTACTGGCGACGATAAACAGCGTGGAAGCGAGGTCGATCTGGCTCTCGATCCGGCTGACGGCTTCCGGGTCGGTGCTGTCCAGAACGAGCAACCGGGGCCAGCCCTCCCGCGTACCGAACGTACGGCGGGCCACCTCCGCGGCCAGGCTGCTGCCGCCCATTCCGAGCAGGACGACGGCGCTCGTTCCTTCATCCCGCGTCTGGGTGGCGAAGTCGGCGAGATCCGGGACCCGCTCGGAGAAGAGGCCGACCGCGTCGAGCCAGCCGAGCCGTCCGCTGATCTCCCTCGCGGCCTCCGGCTCCCAGGCGCCCCAGACGGACGCATCCCGAGCGTAGACCCTTCTTCCGAACTGAGCGCCCTGCAGCGCGGCCAGGGTCGCCTCGACGGCGCCCTCGGCGCCTGCGAGGTCGGACCGAACGACCGTAAGCGACTCCGCCAGTGCTTCGCGCATCCGGTCCACGATCGTGACCATGAGCTTGTCGAAGGGCTCGACGAACTTCTGAACGCCTTCGTTCTCGAGCTGCCACGTGACGCGATCGAAGTCGATGCCCGCTCTCGAGAGCTCCTCCAGGGCTCGCTCGGCTTCGTCCAGGTCGAGAGCGACCGTGTGCTCCACCCTGCCGTGGTCGGCGAATGCCTCGATCGTGGAATCCGGCAGCGTGTTCACCGTGTCGGGGCCGATCAGCGGCTCCACGTAGCGGACGTCGTCGTACAGCGGGTTCTTCCTGCTCGTCGACGCCCACAGCATCCGCTGCACTCGCGCCCCGGCGCCGGCGAGCGCCTGCCACCTGTCGCTCGCCGCGATCTCCAGGAACCTCTGGTACGCCAGCTTGGCGTTCGCCACGGCGGCCTTTCCGAGCAGACGCTCCGGCCGCGGCTCCCGGTCCGTTCCCGGGGAGATTCGCCCCCCGAGGAGGAGATCCGTCAGGGAGTCGATCCGGCTGAGGAAGAAACTGGCCACCGACGCCACGTCGTCGACCGGCAGGCCTTCCCGGAGACGGCGTTCCAGGCCTTGGACGTAGGCCAGCGCGATCGCCTCGTAACTGCCGATGGAGAAAAGCAGGGTGACGTTCACGCTGACGCCGCGGTAGGTGCACTCTTCGATCGCGGGTACGCCGGCGGCGGTTCCCGGAATCTTGATGAGGACGTTGGGACGGTCCACCCAGGCGTACAGCCGACAGGCTTCCTCGATGGTGGCGTCCGTGTCATGTGCGAGGTAGGGGGAGACCTCGAGGCTCACGTAGCCATCGATGCCCTCGGAGCCGTCCCACACCGGCCGCAGCACGTCGCATGCGTCCTGAATGTCCCTGACGACCAGCTCCTCGTAGATGTTGCGTACCGAGCGTCCCTCGGCCACGAGCTCCAAGATCTGGTCGTCGTAGTCGCGCCCCTTGGAGATCGCCTTGTTGAAGATCGCCGGGTTGGACGTCACGCCCCGCAATCCGTCCTCCCGGACCCGTCGCTCAAGCTCGCCAGAGCGGATCATCCCGCGCGTCAAATTGTCCAGCCAGTAGCTCTGGCCGTGGCTCAGCAGCTCGTGAAGTGGGTTCATTTCAGCCAGTTCTTCTCGATGGCCAGCACCTTGTCAAGCCGGCGCTGGAACCGTTCCTCCGCCTCGTAGCGGGCGCTCAGGAATGTGCGCAGGATCTCTCGGGCCAGCTCGATGCCGATGATCCGCTCTCCCATGCAGAGCACGTTCATGTCGTCATGCTCGACCCCCTGGTGGGCCGAGTAGGTGTCGTGGGACACGCCGGCGCGCACGCCGGGAACCTTGTTCGCCGCCACGCAGACGCCCACCGCGCTCCCACAGATCAGAACTCCGCGGTCGGCCTCACCGTTCCGGATCGCGAGGGCCACCTTCTCGGCGTAGTCCGGGTAGTCCGCCGATACCGTGTCGTACGTGCCCACATCCGTGACTTCGTGGCCCTCCTCCCGCATCAGGAGGGCGAGAGCCTCCTTGTAGCCGAAGCCCGCGTGGTCCGAGCCGATCGCAATACGCATGGTCGACTCCTTCAGCGACTTGTCAGGCGTCCCCGAGCACGCGTCGGGCATGCTCGAGCACGTTCTCGACGGTGAAGCCGAACTGGCGGAACAGCTCCGGCGAGGGAGCGCTGGCCCCGAACCGGTCGATGCCGATCACCGCTCCTCGGTCTCCGACCCACTCCAGCCAGCCCTGGGTGGCGCCCGCCTCGATCGCCAGACGTTTCTCGATCTCCGGGGGGAGCACGGCGTCCCGGTACTCGGCCGCCTGCTCCCGGAACAGGTCCCAGCTCGGCATGCTCACGATCCGAGCATCCACGCCGTCCGTTGCCAGCGCCTCACCCGTCTCCAGGGCGAGCGGCACCTCGGACCCACTCGCGATCAGGATGATGTCGGGCCGGTCTCCCGCCTCTTGCTTCAGCACGTAGGCTCCCTTTCTCAGGCCGGCCGCCCCGCCGAGCACCGAACGGTCGAGGATCGGAAGCTTCTGGCGCGACAGCACGAGCATCGTCGGACCATCCAGGCGCTCGATCGCCGCCCGCCAGGCGCAAGCGACCTCCGTCGCGTCGGCGGGCCGAATCAGCCGCAAGCCCGGCATGGCACGCAGAGAAGCCAGGTGCTCGATCGGTTGATGCGTCGGACCGTCCTCCCCGAGTCCGATCGAGTCGTGCGTCATCACGTAGATGACGGGCAGGCCCATCATGGCGGAGAGCCGGATGGCGGGACGGGAGTAATCGGTGAAGATGAAGAACGTGGCGGCGTACGGGCGGACGCCGCCGTGCAGCGCCATGCCGTTGCACGCCCCGGCCATACCGTGTTCGCGAACACCCCAGTGAAGGTTGCGCTCCCCGGGTGATTCCGCCGACAGGCTCCCGGAGCTCGCGATGATCGTCTTCGTCGAGCCGGCCAGGTCCGCACTCCCTCCGATGAGCCACGGGATCCGGTTGGCGAGACCGTTCAGGACCAACCCCGAGGCGGCGCGCGTGGCGATCGGTCCGTCCTCGGGCGCGAAGCGCGGGATCTCGCTGTCCCAGCCGTCGGGAGGGACGCCCGCGACCGCGAGCTCCAGGGCGGCGGCCTCCTCCGGGTACGCGTCCGCGTAGGCGGCAAGTCGCGTCTTCCACTCACCCTCGAGCTCCTGGCCGCGCTCCCCGAAATCCATGTGATCGGTGACCCTGGACGGGACGAAGAACTTCGCGTCCTCCGGCCAGCCGTACGCGCGCTTGGTCAGGCGGATCTCCTCTTCACCGAGCGGGGTCCCGTGGGCGTCGGCCGTGTCCTGCTTGTGGGGAGATCCGTAGGCGATGTGCGAGCGCACGACGATGAGTGAAGGGCGCGAGCCCTCGTCCCGGGCCGACGCGATAGCGGCGCCCAGCGCGTCGAGGTCGTTGGCTCGATCGCCGATGTTCTGGACGTGCCACCCGTATCCTTCGAAGCGGCGCTCGACATCGTCGGAGAGCGCGAGGTCCGTGCTCCCTTCGATCGTGATTCGGTTGTCGTCGTACAGCCAGATCAGCTTGCCGAGGCCGAGGTGGCCCGCCAGCGAAGCGGCCTCGTGCGAGGCCCCTTCCATCATGTCTCCGTCCGAGCAGATGACGTAGGTATGATGGTCCACGATACGATGGCCGGGGCGGTTGAAGACCGCCGCCAGATGCGCTTCCGCCAGCGCCATGCCGACCGATGCGGTCATTCCCTGTCCCAGCGGCCCGGTCGTCGTCTCCACACCGGGCGCGTGGAAGGCCTCGGGGTGGCCCGGCGTCCGGCTCCCCCACTGCCGGAAGCTCCGCAACTCCTCCAGCGAAAGGTCGAATCCGGTCAGGTGCAGGGTGGCGTAGAGGAGCATGGAGGCGTGCCCCGCCGAGAGGACGAAGCGATCGCGATCGAACCAGTCCGGATTGAGCGGGTTGTAGCGCATCTGCCGGGCGTACAGCGTGTAGGCGATCGGCGCCAACGCCATCGGGGTGCCGGGATGACCGGAGTTCGCCTGCTGCACAGCGTCCATGGCGAGCGTGCGAATGGTATTGATCGAGAGTTCCTCGATCGGCACGTCCTGCAGGTCGACGTCTGCGTCGCGTTCCACCAGCACCCCCGTCGCGCCTCCCGTCTCGGCTTCGGCTTCGCTCTCGCGCTCGGTCACTCGCTCTCCCATCTGCTCGACTCTCTGCCCGGACCTCGGCCGGTGCTCATGCCCATGCCTCGCAGCTCACTTCTCGCCGGCCGTCTCGCCCTTCGTCTCGTCGGCCTTCCCGCCGGCCGTCTCGCCCTTCGGCTCGTCGGCTTTCCCGCCGGCCGTCTCGCCCTCCGTCTCGTCGGCTTTCCCGCCGGCCGTCTCGCCCTCCGCCTGGGCGAGCGTTAGGGCGACGAGCCGGTTCGTCGCGTCCAGCGCCGCCGTCGCCGCCGTCCGTGCCATCGCTCCGCTGAAGGGAACGGCGCCCACGACCTGCGCGGACCGGTCGTCCGAGGTGCGCAGGCAGACCAGGACCACTCGAGTGTCGAACGCGTGCACGACCTTGATTCCGAGGAGGCGAAAGTACTCGGGGTCGCCGGTCGCCTCGGCGATCGCAGTGAGCGTGGCCTCGACCGCGAGTCGCGGCTCCAGAA
>JAUVMT010000115.1 GCA_030600085.1 Gemmatimonadales bacterium
ATCACGACCCCGATCACCCACGAGGAGTTCAGGGGCCTGAGGATCTCCCCGAGCGTCTACACGACGCTAGAGGAGCTTGACCGGTTCGTGGAGGCGATGGAGGTGGTCCTCGAACGGGGGCTGACCGCGGGCTGAGGCTGCGCCCTGTTGTGACGTGGCGCATTAGCCGGGCGGGACATTGCCATGCAGCCAGGGGACGACAAAAAAGCCGGGCCCGCCTTCCGGCGAGCCCGGCCGTGAAATCGCAGGTTCGGTGCCGCTCGGCTGGCCGCGCTGCGCTACGCGGTCCTGCCACCCCAGCGACTGCTCAGCACCAACGGACCCGAACGCGGTAGTTGATCTTCTCCTCGCCGCGCGCGGGGATCTTCACGTTGAAGTTGAACGTGTGGGCGTCCAGCTTCTTCCACGTGTGGGTCGAGGAGAGGATCCTCCACTGGCCGCCTATCGGCTCGACGACCTCGACCTCCACATCTTCGTCCTTGTGGTTGCGGAGGTGGACCTCCCAGGAGCTCTCGGAGACGCAGCTCCCCAGGGCCGACCAGTCCATCTGGCGGCGATCGCCGACGACGTCGAACGCATCGCCCATCTTGATCCGGACCTTCTCGTCGCGCGGAGTGTGGTCGATCCGGTCCTCGCCGATGAACTGTTGGGCGCCCGACGAGTCTTCCTTGTAGACGCGCACGACTCCGGCCGGCAGCGGCATCCCGAGGTTGTTGTCCTCGGAGTTCTCGAAGTCGAGGAAGACGCCGACCTTCTGGTTCGATGCGACGTGCCCGTACTGACCACGGTAGTAGTAGGCCGCTCCGTAGAAGATGAGGTGCTTGTCGATGTCGAAGCGGGAAGCCTCCAGCAGCGTGACCTGCTTCTGCTCGTTGTTCCTGAGCGTCGTCGGCCGGCCAAGCGTGTAGAGGTGGTACTCGAAGAACGCCTCCTCGCTGAACGCCTCCGCCTCGTCAGCCGCCACTGCGGAGCGAGCGGCCATCTTCATCATCTCATCGCGATTGCCGACCCGCTGCACGTCGCCCGCCACCAGCTTCAGTAGCGCGTTCTCGTAGGTGGCGCCGCTCTGATTGGTGAGCGTGACCCATCCGGTGAGGTCACTGAGCGCGTCGTTCTCGTCGATCACCATCACGTAGTCGGCCTTCCAGTTCAGGCTGTGTGTGAGGTAGGAGACCTCCAGACGCTGCCGGTCGCGCCCGCTGTCCAGCAGCCAGACCAGCGTGGGCTTGGCGATCAGGTTCTCGGGCAGCTCCGGAAAGGCGAAGCGGCCGGGATAGTTGAAGGTGATCTCGTCGCCGATGCGGAGGATCGGCCCGCCGTTTACCGAGAGGACCTCGGCCTGGACCGGCTCGTCCCGCTCCGACTCCGAGTTCCACCGATACACGGTCACCACGCGACCGACGTACTTCTCCAGGAGCTTCTGCGGGTTCAGGAGATCGTACTGGTAGTTCTGCTCCAGCACCTTCAGGGGCTGCCCGCCCGTCAGCGATCGGATGTGGACCGTCTCGGTCTGGATCGACGAGGCGACGTCCCCGAACTCGAGGTTGAGCAGTCCGCGCGTCAGCGGAATGTCCCGCACCTCGCGAACCAGGCCGAAGTTCTGGTTGTATACGGTGATCGCGACGGACTCCCGGTCCTCCGCTCCCGAGCGGTGCGTCGGCCTGTCCTCGCCATCCCCTCCCTGCCCGTTTCGCGTCCCTTCCCGGACCGCGTCCTCGGTGGCAAGTACCGACTGTGCCTTGACTTCGGGCAGTTGGGTGCTGGCCGCCTGAACTGCCAGCGCGGCACCCACGGTGAGCATGAGCCCGGTCTTCTGTATTCGCATCTCATCCCCCTTCTGTCAGCGTCGTGCCGGACTCGCTCATGCTGCCCGGCGCTTACCGCGCGGCCGTTGCCGACCGCTTCCGGGGAACTAGGACGACTCAGGTAGGGGGAGTTGCACAAGGCCGGTCAGAGCGTAGGCAGCTCGTACCTCTCAAGCCACTGGAAGTCGAGGTCGTCCGTCCGCACCAGGTAGACGGCATGGGTCCCGAAGCCGGCGATCTCGCAGGCCTTCGGCAGGCGGACGCGCGCCTTCAGGGTCCCGTCCGGTCCGAAGACATCCACGAGCGGCGCTTCGTCAGCCGCGGTCTCGCGGACCACCCAGGCGTAGCCCTTCGGGTCGACCTGGACGGCGTTGGAGGTGAAGGCAGGCATGGCGTCCGGCCAGTCGAAACCGTCGACATCCGGCAGCCCGCGGCTACCCCCGCCCCGGCTCATGCTGGCCTGCATGCTTCCGCCGTCGTTCGTGATCATCACCCTCAGTCCGTCGCTGCCCAGGTTCTGCACCCACTCCTGCTTCTCCGCCGCTCCGATCTTCACCGGCCGATACTTCGTCGGCGTGCCGCTGACTGCCTGGCCGTCGGGAAGGAACCAGTCGATCCAGTACTCGCCTTGCTTCGTACCGGCGCGAGCCACGGCGACCCGGCCATCGAGTCCGACGCTCCAGGCATCCTCGGCCGAGAGCGGAACCGGTCGCATCATCACGTTCCGTTCATTGCCGCCCCCTGACTCGCTCACCTTGCGCTCCGGCATCTTCACGAGCGCCAGCGTGTCGTACGCACCCGACGCCCGGTCGAAGCGCACGACGGCCGCCGAGTCGGGCAGGCCGCGCGCTGCGCCCATTCCGCCCATCTGCTGGAAGTAGATCCCGCCGGCGCTGTCCGTGGCCCGCGGGAGCACCAGCAGAAGCCCTCGCTCGGCGGGCTGCGCGATCGGCGTGGTCTCGCCGAAAGATCCGTCCGGCGCGATCGCCGTGAGCCTGCCGTTGCCGAGGTCGACGAGCAGCGTCGAGTCACCCGGCAGGACGAACAGGCCGTCAGGCTCCCGGTACTCGTCGGGCCCCTGTCCCTCGGCACCGATCGTGTCCGCCGCGCCTGACGCCAGGTCGGCGATCACCAGGACCTGGCCCAGGCCGTCCGCCACCATCACCCGTCCATCAGCCAGCTCGCGCATCCCCGACAGCCGAGAGAACCCCTCCGGAAAAGTGGCCTCCGGCCCGGCCAAGGCGTGCTCCTGAACGTCCTGCGCGGCGGCCGGCGACGGCAGCCACAGGAAGCCTGCAAGCACCGCTGCGGCCGCCACGAGAAGCTGAACCGAGCTCTTCTCCCCAATCCGTAGTGTTCGCGTCATCGAAACTGGACCTCCCCACAGTCTGAGCTTTGAATACCGCCTGCCTTCGTCATCGCCCTCATAGACGGCCGAACGCCCCCCCACCGTTGCCCGAGAGCGCCCCAGGGGCGTCCGCCGTCGATGGTCGTCAGCCGGCCTCTCGTCGGAGCCGCGCCCGGTCGACCTTTCCGAGGTGTGTGCGCGGGAGGTCATCAAGGAAGTGGATGGCGCGAGGATACTTATAGGGATCCAGCCGTTCCTTGACGAACGCCTTCAGCTCTTCCGCCAAAGCCTCCGGATCCTCGGGCGGTGTCACGGGGAGGACGAACGCGTGCGGCTTGGTGAGTCCGCTTTCCTCAGTGACTCCTACCACGGCGACCTCCCGTACCGCAGCGTGCTCCAGGAGGCAGTTCTCTACCTCCTTGGGGGAGAGCCATTTGCCGGAGACCTTGAGCATGTCGTCACCGCGACCCGCGTAGGTGTAGCTGCCGTCCGAATCACAGCTCACCATGTCCCCCGAGACGTACCACTCGCCGCGAAAGGCCTCTTGAGTCTTCTCCATCTGCTGCCAGTAGCCGATCGCGCGCGAGCCGCCCCGCACCCACAGCCACCCGACCTCCCCATCCGGGACCTCCCCGCCCTCGTCGTCGCATACCCGCACCTCGAAGCCCGGCACGACCGTGCCCAGCGTTCCGGGCCTGACATCCCCAGGGCGGTTGGAGATGAAGATGTGCCACATCTCCGCCGTCCCCAGCCCGTCGAGCAGCTCCACGCCGAACGCCTCGTTCCACCTCCGGTGAAGCTCGTCCGGCAGCGCCTCTCCGGCCGACGTGGCGAGACGAAGGCTGGAGAGGTTCCGTTTCCCGGCGTCGGGGTCCGCGAGCATGTGGTTGACCATCGTCGGTACGTTGACGAGCACGGTGGGTCGGAAGCGCTCGATGCGGTCGAAGAGCGCATCGGTCGTGCACCGCTCCGGCCAGAGCGCCGCGGCTCCGCCCACGGCGAAGGGGAACAGCAGGTTGGTGCCCGTGGCGTACCCGAAGTACAGCTTGGGGACGGAGAGCGTGATGTCGTCCTCGCTCATCCCGAGCACGCCCTTGCCATAGCACTCCGTCGTGTTGGCGAAGGACCGGTGCGTCTGGAGAACGGCTTTGGGCCGCCCCGTCGTGCCGCCGGAGAAGAGCCAAATCGCCGCGTCGTCGCGGTGCGTGGGATAGTTCTCCTGCTCCGGGGACTCCCGCTCCATCCGGGCGATGAACTCGGGATCGTCCACCACCGCGAGGGTCCGAAGGTGCGGCATCATCGGCTCGGCGTGCTCGAACACCTTCCGGCTCGCCGAGTCGACGAAGGCTAAGGCCGCCCGCGTGTAGTTGAGGAAGTACTCGACCTCGTCACGCTTGAGGTGCGGGTTCAGCATCACGACGACTGCGCCGACCTTGAGGATTCCGAACAGGGCGCAGGCGAACTCGGGCCCGTCCTCGAGGGCGACGATCACCCGGCGCTCGGCCTCGATGCCCATGTCCCGAAGAACGTTCGCGTACCGGTTGGATCTCTCCTGGACCTGGGCGTACGTGAGAGCGCCGTCCTCGGTGAGGATCGCAGTCCGGTCTCCTCGGCCCTCTTCCAGGCGCGCGTCCAGGAAGTAGTGGGCGATGTTGAACCGGGTCGGCGGTTGAAACGGCATGGTGCACGATGTTACGCACCGGCTAGAATGGGGGTCAACCGGAGCGAACAGCCGCGGGAGGATTTCGGGATGGCCGTGCGGTGTCTGGCCGACATGACGTGGGAGGAAGTGCGCGATCTGGGACGGGACACGATCGCCGTTCTTCCGATCGGCGCGATCGAGGCACACGGACCTCATCTTCCGCTTTCGACCGACGTGATCATCGCCGAGGCGATGGCCGAAGCCGGCACCAAGCGTTTGGCACAGGCCGGCTTCGAGGCTTTCGTCCTCCCCGCGCTCTCCTATACGGTCGCCCGCTTCGCGGCGGGTTTCTCCGGTACGCTTTCGGTCGAGCCAGCTACGCTCTCGAGCCTGCGCGTGGATCTGGCGCGCAGCCTACGATCACACGGCGTGGAACTCCTCGCCGTCGCCAACGCGCACCTGGATCCGGCGCATGTCGGCGCGATCCGCACGGCGGAAGCCGCCTGCCAGGCCGCGGCCGATGCGGCGCGGATCGTCTTCCCCGACATCACTCGCCGCCCGTGGGCGCCGCGACTCACCGAGGAGTTTCTGAGCGGCGCCTGTCACGCGGGACGCTACGAGGGCTCCGTCGTGATGGCGGTGGCTCCGGCACTCGTCCGCGAGGAGATCCGGAGGGAGCTTCCCGCCAACGCCGCCTCCCTCTCGAACGCGATCCGGGAGGGAAAGAGCACGTTCGAGGAGGCCGGCGGTCCGCGCGCCTATTTCGGCTATCCGGCCGAGGCGACGGCCGAGGAGGGGCGGCGAACGATCGAGGCGCTCGGGGAGATTCTGGCCGAGGCCGTGGAGGAGGCGCGAAGAGGATGACTACGGGAGAGCTGTCGGGCCGGGTGGCCGTCGTCACCGGCGGAGGCCGCGGGATCGGAGAGGCCGTTGCCCGCGCTTTGGCTCGGGCCGGCGCCGGGGTGATCGTGGCGGCCCGCACGGAGACGGAGATCGACGCCCTGGCGGCCGAGCTCTCGGCCCTGGAACACTACGCCTGGGCCGTTCCGTGCGACGTGACCGACCCGTCGAGCGTCGAGCGGCTCGCCGAGGAAGCGACGCGCCTGGCCGGGGAGAGCGGAGTCGGAATCCTCGTGAACAACGCCGGCGTCGCCCACTCGGCCCCGGTCGCCCGAACGGAGCTCGAGGATTGGAACCGGATGCTGGCCGTGAACGCGACCGGCACCTTTCTCTGCACGCGCGCCTTTCTGCCCGGGATGGTGGAGGGCGGCTGGGGTCGTGTGGTGAACGTCGCCTCGGTGGCCGGACTCGCGGGCGCCCGCTACATCGCTGCCTACGCGGCCTCGAAGCATGCCGTGATCGGTCTCACCCGCTGCGCCGCGGCGGAGGTCGCGGACCGGGGGGTGACCGTGAACGCCGTCTGCCCCGGCTACGTGGACACGCCGATGACCACGGAGTCGTTGCAGAGGATCTCGGAGAAGACCGGCATGAGCGCGGAAGAGGCGCTGGAGACGATCCTCGCTCACACGCCGCAGGGTCGCCTGATCGCGCCGGACGAGGTCGCCCACGCGGTGCTTTCCCTGTGCGAAGAAGGCGCCCGAGGGATCAACGGCCAGTCGATCGTGATCGACGGCGGGGAGCTGCTTTCATGAGTCTGCGAAACTGCCATGAGCCTGTCGCGAGGCAGTCATGAGCGTGCGCGTGATCAATCCCGAAGAGATCGGAGCGCCGAAGGGCTTCAGCCACGGCATCCTGGCCCCGGCATCCGGCCGGATCCTCTTCGTGGCCGGACAGAACGCGTCCCGTGACGAGGGCGGCGTGGAACCGGCCATCCGGGCCGACTTCGTCCGGCAGTTCGCCGTGACGATCGACCGAATCCTGGCTGTCGTGCGGGAGGCTGGAGGAGGCCCGCAGGACATCGGCAGGATGACGATCTACACAACGGACATGCTGGTCTATCTCTCCTCGCGGGCCGCCCTCGGCGCGGCCTACCGCAAGGCGATGGGCAGCCACTATCCGGCGATGGCGCTCGTGGAGGTCAGCGATCTGGTCGACAAGGGCGCGATCTTGGAGATCGAGGCCACGGCGGTCATTCCCGAGGAGAACAGCGAGGAGGCCGGATGACGATCTCGCCTGAATCGTTCCTGTACGAGCACGACGCCGAGCGCCAGGTGGCGACCATCACGCTGAACCGTCCGGACCGCCTGAACGCGTTGACCTTCCAGGTCTACGCCGAGCTCCGGGACACCTTCCGGGCACTGGATACCGAACCCGGCGTTCGGGCCGTCGTGATCACCGGGGCCGGCAAGGCTTTCAGCTCCGGCGGAGACGTCGAGGATATCATCGGAGCCCTGTTCGAGCGGGATTACGAGGGACTCCTGGATTTCACCCGGCTGACCTGCGACCTGATCCTC
>JAUVMT010000173.1 GCA_030600085.1 Gemmatimonadales bacterium
GGGAAGCCGATCCCGACCCCAAGCACATCCACATGGCCTCGCTCGGCCAGGCCGTTCCAATGCTCGACAAGTCCCCCGTACCGGCGACAGTCCTCCGGCTGAAACAGTAACACCAGCGTCGGGCCTTCGACGCCATCGATGGCGGCATGGGGAGCCGAGAGGGCGCGATACTCGCCGAGGCGCACCGCCGACAGGGCCGTGAGGAGCGCGGCCGCCGAGAACAGCAGACGCGCTCCCCCAGGGCGAGGGCCGCTCAACTGCAGCGCCTGGGCTCCCAGCCGTTATAGTCCCGGCCCCACACACACCCGTCGCCCGGCTCTACCAGCCGCGGGTCGCTACCTCCGCCGCCCGAACCGGCCGCGGGGAAGTACTTGTACGTGGTCGTGCACTGTTTGTAGAAGAGCATGTCCACGCAGGACTCGTTCTCCCAGCACACCTTGCCGGTGTTCGAGCCGTTACAGGTCGCCGCCGCCGCCTGCGGCTGGTCGGGGACGGCGAGATAGAGGCCCGCCGCCACCAGGAAGGACAGGGCGCTCGCGTAGAGCCGCGAGCGATTCGGATTACGCATGATTCTCACTCCTTGTCGAGGGAACGAAGGTTCCGAAAAGAGTGCGACCGACCCTTCAACCCGACGTCAAAGAGGAGAGCGGGCAGCCGGCTGGCGGCCTCGGCTCAGGCGGGGAGGTGGTAGAAGGCGAGCGCCAGGATGAGGTAAACGGCGATGAGCTGCACGCCCTCCATCCAGTGCGTCTTGCCGTCGTCGGAGACCTGTCCGATGATCAGCACCGAGAGGGCCACGGCCATCACCTCCATGGCGGTAAAGTGCAGGTCCATGGGGGCGGGACCGATCGCGTAGCTCAGGAAGACGAGCAGCGGCGCCACGAAAAGCGCGATCTGGATGGAGGAGCCGATCGCGATGTGGACGGCCAAGTCCATCTTGTTCTTGAGCGCCATCAGCACGGCCGTCGAGTGCTCGGCCGCGTTGCCGACCAGGGCGATCACGATGACGCCGAGGAAGACCTCCGTCATGCCGAACGACTCCCCCGCGTCGTGCACCCCACCCACCAGCAATTCGCTCATCCACGCCACCAGCGCCGCCGCCCCTACGAGCACCAGGAGGGCCTTCCCCTTCGACCAGTGCGGTCCCACGGCCTCCTCGACGGCCTCGGCGGTCTCGGGATCCACCTCCGAGGGCACGACCCCCGTGTACAGCTGGCTATGCGTCTTGAGCGTGAAGACGAGGCTGAGGATGTAGGTCGCCATGAGGACGACCGAGATCTCCAGGCTCAGCGTTCGCTCGACCCCGGCCGAGCTTCCCGACGCAATTCCGTGGAAGATCGACGGGACGACGAGCCCCACGGCGCTCAGCAGCAGAAGCGTGGCCCCCATGCTGGCGGCCGTTCGGTTGAACGTCTGGGTGTGGAACTTCAGGCCGCCGAGGAAGGCGCTCAGGCCGAAAACGATGAGCGTGTTGCCGATGATCGAGCCGGTGATCGACGCCTTGACAAGGTCGTATAGCCCGGCGTTCAGTGCGATGAGCGCGATGATGAGCTCGGCCGCGTTCCCGAACGTCGCGTTCAGCAGGCCGCTCACCCCCGCTCCGTAGTGTCCGGCCAGCTTCTCGGTGGCCAGTCCGAGAATCCCCGCCAGCGGGATGATGGCCAACGCGGAAGTGATGAAGATCGCGGTCCCGCCGGCATGGACGCCGTACTCCAGAACGAGGGAGATCGGGAGGAAGACCAGCAACAGGTAGAGGATGTTCTGACCTCTCAAGCGCCCCGTCACGGCCGAGCTCCTGACCGCGGCGCAGAGGAGGCGTGCGCGCTGGGATGCATAAGAGGCGCCGTCCGGATTCGAACCGGAGTACGGGGCTTTGCAGGCCCCTGCCTAACCACTCGGCCACGGCGCCACACGCGGTCAAGACTAATGCGTCGGAGCGGTGAGAAAAAGTCTGGTGGAGAGCTTGTCTGCTTCCCATCGCTCCGCCTATACTGCCGCCGTCTCTCCCCCGTTCCCTGCCGAGAGGAGCCAGGCTTGCCCGTCAGCTTCCGAAAGAGATCTGCAGCCGGCTCCGGACCGATGCGGTTATCGCTCGGGCTCGCGGGCCTGGCGCTCCTCGCCGCACTCCTCGCGCTGCCGGGAGGGGCGGAGGGCCAGATACCCACCGTCCAGGACGCGCGGCTCCCCCGGAGTGGAGAGTTCTGGTTCGAGTTCACTCCTTCGCTCAGCTTCTGGAGCAGCCAGTTCGCGCTCGACTCGGAACTCGCGGCCGACGGGGCGAAGGAGCCGCTGACCGCCGACTTCGACGGCCCGCTGACCAACCGGCTTTACCCCAACGCGCTGCCGTTCCTCGCCGACATCAACTCCGACGCGGACGCCCTCGGCTACGACCCGCTCACGCCCGATGACCTCTCCTTCGGAAGCCTGGACTACCGAGAGATATCCAACCGATCCGTCGTCCTCCCGCTGGGTCTCGAGATCGGCATTCTGGATCGACTTTCGCTGGACGTCATGGTGCCCCTCGTCCAAACCCGCTCAGAGTCTTTCTTCGGCTACGACACGACCTCGGCGACCGTGACCGCCGGTATGAACGCCATCGAGGATCCGGCCGGGTTCTTCGGAGAGATCGAGGCCGCGGAGACGCAGCTGGCCGAGCTGATCGACGGGGGGACGCTCACGCCCGAAGAGACGGCCCAGGCGCTCGCCCTTCTCGCGAACTCGACGACCTACTCCGATGCCTTCGAGCGGAGGGTGATGGAAAACCTCTTCGTTCCCGTCGGGATCACGACGGCCGGCGCGCAGATGACCGCCGCGTACGACGCGCTCGCGGCGGGGTACACCGCGTTCGGCCTCGCCCTGCCGGCCCTGGAGCTGCCGCCCGGCGCGACGGCGTCCGACCTGGCCGCACTGTTCGCGAGCACCCAGCTGGACGGCGATCCCCCGGGGACGGTGAGGCGGGGTTATTCAGTCGGAGAGTTGGAGGTAGGGCTGAGGATCGGCCTCATCGACACGTTCACACCGATCACCGCGTTCGAGGAATCCCAACCCCCTCCGCTCGAGCCCGAGGAGGAAGCGCGCGAGGCGCCGCCGGAGGGAGGAGAAGGCCAGGATGCGGAGCCGCGACGTCCCGTGGAGCACAGCGAGACCGTGCGCCGGCTGGCACGACGACCTCCCACGGTCCAGTTCCGGACGACGATCGGAGGGAAGTACCGCTTCCCTCTCGGCCAGGTAAACGGCGCTCCTTACCTGGACCCGTCCAACTTCCTGGACATCCCGATCGGCGACGGGACGACCGACATCGAGATCTCGCTCTTCCAGGACATCCGCGTGGGACCGCGGTTCCTTTTCCTGGCGAGCGGATACTTCGGCCTCCAGATGAAGGACGAGGTGGAGCTGCGCGTGAACCCGCCCGATCAACCGTTCGGCCTGGCGTCCACGCTTGGCACGCTGCAGCGGAAGCTGGGCAACTACATCGCGGCTCGCGTGGCTCCCCAGTTTTCGATCAACAACGCGCTGGCGATCGGCGCCGAGTACAGCTACTGGAACAAGGGAAGCGACGAGTACCAGCTGCTCGCCGGCTCGGTGGCTACCGCGGAGCCGCTGGAGGTGGAGACGTCTCAGACCCGCCACATGCTCGGAGTGGGAGTATTCTATCGCACGCAGGATCTCTGGGAGGTCGGACGGACGGGCCTGCCGGTAGAGGTCTCGCTCATCTACCTGACCTCGATCGCCGGCTCGGGGGGACAAACGCCTGCCGGCGACAGGGTGACCGTCTATCTCAGGCTGCCCTTCAAGGTCTTCTAGCCCGCGCGTTTCCCGCCTTCCGGTGGACGCACATCACCCCATCTGAGCTTCCGGCGGAGAACCGAGAAGAACGTCTGTCCCGGGAAGCGGATCAGACGAACGGGGTGGGCGGCCCGCTGGGCGATGACCCGGTCGCCGTCGTGAAGCCGGCTGCCGACCTGTCCGTCCACGGTGAGAACGACGTCCTGCGCGCCCGTATCGATCTCGACCGTGATTCGCGCCGTGGCCGGGAGCACGACCGGACGAACCGCCATGGTGTGCGGACAGATCGGTGTGGCAATGATCGCGTCCAGGCTGGGCACCAGAATCGGCCCGCCCGCCGAGAGGCTGTACGCCGTCGAGCCCGTGGCCGTGGAGATGATGATCCCGTCGGCGCTGTATTGACCCAACTCGTCGTCATCCGCCCAGACTCGGAGCTGAAGGAGCCGGGCGAATCCGCTCTTGTGGACGACGGCGTCGTTCAGGGCGTAGAAGGCATCTCCCTCTCCCTCATCATCGGCGTGCGGCTTTCGCGAGCTCCGCTGCAGCCGGACATCGAGGGCCAACCGCTCATCCTGCTCGTAATCTCCCGAGGCGACCCGCTCCACAGCCGTCTCTAGCTCTGAGAGCGGAATCGAAGTGAGGAAGCCCAGGCGGCCCACGTTGCAACCCAGGATCGGCACGCCGCTCGGGCCGGCCAAACGGGCGCCACGCAGAAACGTGCCGTCGCCTCCCAGGGTGAGCAGACACCCGACGTCGGGCCAGGCCGCGTCCAGATCCCCGGCGTACGGCACGCCGTCGGCAGCGTCGATCAGATCGCCGTGGAGGTACAGGCTGATCTCGTTGCCCTCCGCGGCCCGGCCGAGACGGGCCAGGAGATCGGCCAGGTCCGCGTACCTGGGGTTACCAAGCACGCCGAGCTTCATGGTCCGACGCTCCCCGACGCGACCACGGGCCGCTCAGTCGGCATTCGCGTCCTCCTCGTCCGATACGTCTACAGCCAGCTCTACGGTGCGCACCTCTTCGGAGGATGCCTCGATCAGCTCCTCGATGCGACCCCGGACGTCCTCGAGCAGCCGATTTGCCCTCCGCACGTGGCGGACGCCGTCCTCGAACAGACGGAGCGCTTCGTCCAGATCCAACTCCTCTCGATCCAGGGCGACCACGATGCGCTCCAGCTCGGCCATCGTGGCCTCGAAATCCAGCTCTTCGCTCATGACGACGTCTCCCGTCCCTGTTCGGCGCCCGCCGCTGGGCTACCCGTGGCCTCCACCCTCGCCGCGACCTCGCCGTCCACCACGCGAAGGCGGAACGGGTCGCCCGGCTCGAACATCTCCAGTCGGCGGAGAACGCGCCCCTCAGCGTCCGATGGAACCGCGTAGCCGCGCTCCAACGTGGAGAGCGGACTGAGCGTCTCGAGCCGTCCGCCGAGCCCATCAAGCCAAACGCCGCATCGTTCCACGAAGCGTACGACGCCGTCGCTCATGCGCTCGGAGGCACGGGACGCTCGCTCTTCGGCCCTGAGGGCCCGGGAGCGAAGGGCGGCGGCCAGAGCCGAAGATCCACGCCGCACGGCGACTTTCAAATCGGCGACATCGGGTACGATGA
>JAUVMT010000046.1 GCA_030600085.1 Gemmatimonadales bacterium
AAAGTCGTTCCTGCTTGAACAGGATCCTAAGCCGCACTTCCTCCCGCTCTTCGCGAGAGGGCAGGCGGCTCGCGGCCTCCAGTGTCTCGTCCAATAGCTCGAGGGCGTCCGCGAACTGGCTGAGGGCTTCTGCCCGCTCCGCCGCCCTTTGGCCGTAAAGCACGGCCTTCCACCACACTCCGGCAGCGGCGAAATGGGAGGCGAGGCGATCCAGGTGTTGGTCGAGGCCCTCCGGGTACAGCTCCTCGATCACCTCGGCCACCTTCTGGTGAAGCTCCTTCTGGCGGTGGCGCAGAAGGCTATCGTACGCGACCTCCCGTACCGGGGCCTGTGTGAACCTGTAGGTGACGTTGGGGGATACCCCGACCTGCTGGATCAGTCCGAGATCCTTCAAGGAACCCAGTGCCTCGGTGAGAGCAGGCATGTCATCGAGGGCTCCACGCAACACCGTCTCCGAGAACTCACGGCCGACGACCGCGGCGTGGGTGAGGACCGAGCGGGTCGAGGGGTCGAGAGCGTCCAGGCGCGTCCGTATCACGCCCTGGACCGTATCCGGCAGCTCCAGGCTGTCCAGCGCGCAGGTCATGCGTACCGCACCGGCCTCGATTCGAAAGCAGCTCTCCGCGGCCAGCGTCCTGCACACCTCTTCGAGGAAGAGGGGATTCCCGCCCGTTCTGGCATGGAGGTGTTCGGCGAGGGCAGGGGGCAGGCTCTCCGCCCCGAGAGCAGAGCGGACGAACTCGCCGGCCGCCTCCAGGCTCAACGGACCCAGATGGACGGGCACGTGACAGGCTGGAGACTCCCAGCCGAGTCCAGGCTCGGGCCGGGCCGTGACCACGATGAGAAGCTGGTGGGCCGGAGCAAGCTCCGTGAGTCGTCTCAGGACCTCGCGGGACCCTTCGCAGGAGTGCTGCCAGTTTTCCAGGAGAAGGGCCACCGGCTTCCGTTTGGCGTCGATCGTGATCAGGGCGCTCAGTGCATCCAGGATAGCGAGCTTCTTCTGCCTGCCCTCGAGGTTGGGGACCGGGTGGTCGTCCGAATCCACGCCCTGCAGATGCAGGTAGTAGGGCACGAAGCCCTCCAGCTCGGTGGAGATCGAGAGCACCGACTCGAGGATCTCATCTGCGGTCGGGACCGAGCCTCGCTCGATGCCGAGCCGGGCGCGCAGGACGTCCACGAAGGGTACGAACGAGCCCTTCACGGCGCCTTCCAGGCAGCGCCCATCGAGAACGCGAACACGGTCGGTGTCGATCTGTCGCTTGAACTCGTAGAGAAGTCGACTCTTGCCCGTTCCCGCCTCACCGACCACGCTGACGAAGCGGCCGTCGCCGCCTATCGCTGCGGAGCAGGCTTCCGTCAGCGCGGAGAATTCCTTCTCCCGACCCACGAACGCGGTGAGCTTGTCAGGGGATTCGAAAGGCGTCCGTTTTCTTGCCTCTCCCAGAACCCTGTGGGGGGTGAGGTGCTCCGTTCCACCTCGAGATCTCAGGGGCTCGCCCGCCTCGGTCTCGTAGAACGCCGCCACCGCACGCCGGCTTTCCTCGCTGACCAACACCTCGCTCGGTGCGGCGTGCGCGGAAAGCCGGGAGGCGGCGTCCACGGCCGGTCCCGCGATCCGGTATCGACGGTCGGGAGAGGACTCCGGCTGGACGACCACGAGTCCGGCGCCGATTCCCGTCCGGAGCTGCAGCTGACGTGACGGCCAGGTTTCGGCAACGCCGATGTTCAACTCGCCGAGCGTCTCCTGGACCGCGAGCGCGGCGGAAACAGCCCGGCGAACGTCGTCCTCGTGCGCCGTCGGAACGCCGAACAGCGACACGACTTGATCGCCGGAGCAGCTGTTTACGACGCCGCCTTCAGCCTCGACGACCCGCGCCGCCTCCTGCCCGACCCGCTCGGTGAGCGCGTCCAGATCCGACGGTGAGAGGCGCTCGACGAGCTCGGAGTACGCGGAGATGGAAGAAACCACGATGCAGGCTCGCCGTCGCTCGCCCCCGGGCGAGATGGCGCGCTCCGCCTCCCCTGGCACCCGACTGATGGTTGCGGTGCTCGTCTGAAGCGCCAGTAGCCGCTCCACCACCTCGGAGGCCGCTGGGCACCGGTCGACCGCCTCCTTCACGAGGCAGGCGTGGACCAGGCTCTCCAGCTCGGGGGGAAGGTCCGAGCGTCGCTGACCGATGGGATCCGGCTCACGCTTCAGGATCGCGTGGAGCATTGCGACGCTGTTCTCGCCGGTGAAGGGACGCCCTCCCGCCAGCATCTCATACAGCATCACACCGAGCGACCAAAGATCGGTCCGAGCCGTCACATCCGTGCCCAGTGCCTGCTCGGGGCTCATGTACGCCACGGTGCCCATCGCCATGCCCGTTTTCGTGAGCTCCACTCCGCTCAGCTTGGCGAGCCCGAAGTCGACGATCTTCGCGATGCCGTCCGTCGTGACCAGAACATTGGCAGGCTTGATGTCACGGTGAATCACGCCGACCTCGTGAGCCTTCGCCAGGCCGCGCGCCACCTGGACCGAGAACTCGATGGCCTCCTCGACGTCGAGCGGACCCCGCTCGATCTTCTCGCGAAGCGTCTCGCCCTCGTAGCAGGGCATGGAGATAAACAGCCGCCCGTCGGGGGCCGTACCAATCTCGTGGATCGTGCAGATATGAGGGTGGTCGAGAGCGGCGGCGGCCTGCGCCTCCACCAGGAACCGGCTTCGGGCCGTTCGATCCGCGTTCATGTGGGCCGGGAGGAACTTGAGGGCGACGGTGCGGTCCAGGCGCGTATCCCGGGCTCGGTGCACGATACCCATGCCGCCACCGCCGATTCGCTCCCCCACCTCGTAGTGGGCGACCCGGCCGCCGATCGCGACCGTCGCCCACTCCCCCGGAAAGGAGGCCGTCGGTCGGTCGGCTCGACCGAAGATCCGGTGCCAGAGCCGCGAGAGCGGTCCGCTGCCATGAGTGGACACGCCGGGGTCCGGCGACTCGAACTCGGACATCTCGGGTCGGGTCCGCGCCTTCTCGTGCTTGACGTCGGTCGGGGTCCCGGCGGGCGAGGCCTCCAGAACTCCGCGTGGCCGCTCATGCGCTTTCAGGAGGGCCGACACCTCCGCGCGAAGCTCCAGATCCCCTACGCACGCCGACTCCAGAAACGTCCCTCGCTCGCCCTGGCTAAGCTCGAGCGCGCCTTCAAAGAGCTCCTCGACCCGCTGCCGCCGTTCGACATCCAGGAGGTCCCGTGCGCCGGCTACCTCCGCGCCTCTCCGCGGCGAATCCGTGGTGGCCGCCTCCGCCGCATCCGCCGGTTCTGCCGCATCCGCCGGAACGCCGAGGTGTGTCCGCACCTCGTGGAGGAACTGGCGCCACGCGGGCTCGTGTTCGAGCAGGAGGTGATTGCGGCTCGGCAGCGACACGAACCGACCCCCCGGCATCGCAGCGGCCAAAGCGCGTCCGGCCTCGAACGGCACTCTCAGATCGTCGCGCGCATGCAGAACCAGCGGAGGGACAGGCACACGGTCCATGAGGTCCGCGACGTCGATCTCGGAGAACGCGCGCAGGAACTTCACCGCGTTCTCGGGCGAGGCGGAGACCCGCTGCAGCTCGTTGAACCAGTCGAACTGCTCCTCGTCGGCGTCGGGCATGAAAAACTCTGCGAACACCTGCCGATAAGCCGGAGCGTCGCGCCCCCAGCCCACACGGGTGAGCGTCATCAGAGCCTCCTGCTCTTCCAAAGCCTCGGGATCGGCCCCTCGCTTCGCCCATCCGCGGTCGTAGGTGCCGTAGAGGATCAGGTGGGAGACGCGCTCCGGATGCTTGACGGCGTACGCGATCGCGACGGGGCCGCCCTGCGAGACTCCGAGCAGTGCGAATTGGTCCAGCCCCGCTGCCTCCACCACGGCTTCGAGATCTCGCACCCATGCATCGACGGAGAACTCGTCGACGTCCCAGTCGGAGAGGCCGCACCCACGCTCGTCGTATCGGATGAGCGTGTGGTCGCGGGAGAGCTCGCGCAGCCAGTGGCGCCACACCGAGCTCTCCAGGTCGAAATCAAGGTGGCTGAGCCAGTTCGCCGCCTTCACGAGAGGCGGGCCCTCGCCCATGCTGGCCCAGGCGATGCGGACGCCGTCAGACGTCTTGCAGAACCGGTTCTCCTGGCGCATCAGCGGATGGCCACGCTACCGGGCACCGAGGTCGGTCATGCGGCCTCTCCGGGGCATGAACATCGGGACGCGTTCCCGATACGTCTCATACTCGTCGCCAAATCTCTCCACGAGCTCCCTCTCCTCCAAGCGGACGATCAACACCAAGCCGGCGGCCCCGATCGGGAGCAGGAGGTACAGCGCCAGATAGTTCGAGAAGAGGGCAAATGAGATCAGGGCGAGGAGAACGGCCACGTAGCGCGGATGCCGTACTCGGGCGTAGACGCCTTCGGTGAGCAGCCCGCCTCCATCGCTTCGGGCCGTCAACTCGGGCACGCCAACGAACGTGCGGAAGGTGAGATGCCGCCGGATGCGCACCGACAGCCAAGCGGCGGCGCCGTAGATCGGCATTGCCAGAGCGACCAGCAGGTAGTTCGTCCCGAAGTCCACCGACAGTATCGGCTCTCGGAGCAGGTACGCTCCGGCCGCCACGCCCACCATCAGCACCACCAACACGGTGTAGCTCAGCGACGGCCCGAGGCGACGCCAGAGGCGGACGTTCGGGTGAACGACGAGCCAGAAGAGGATCGCCGAAGGCACGGTCACGATCGTGATCAAGGCGACGACATAGCGGGCTGTGTCCACGTCCGGGTCCCTTTCGACCTCTCCTGCTCACCACTTAACTTTGCTGAGACAGTTCGCAGCCGACCGATGCGGCACGACCTCGAGCCCCGCTATAGAAGGATCCAGTGATGCGACACGTCCGCCATTACCCCAGGCTCGTCCCTCTGATCATACTCGCCGCCTGCCAGGCCGCCGACCAGCCGATCGCCGGGGGCACGTACGACCCGGGGGAGATCCCCGAGTATTCGATCGAGCAGTTCCTCGCCTCGACGAACGTGTTCGGAAGCTCGTTCTCGCCGACTGGTGACAAGATCCTTGTGAGCAGCGACGAGACCGGCATCTACAACGCGCATGCCATCCCAGTCGATGGATCGCCGTCGATTCAGCTCACGCACTCCGCAGACGACGCCGTTCGCGTGGCCGGCTACTTCCCGACGGACGAGCGCTTTCTCTACCGGAGCGACCAGGGAGGTAACGAGCTTCATCACCTGTTCGTGCGTGAGCTGGACGGATCGACCACCGACCTCACGCCCGGTGAGGATCTGAAGGCCAGCTTCCTGGACTGGGCTTTGGACGACGAGAGCTTCTTCATAAGGACCAACGAGAGGGACAACCGCTACTTCGACATTTACGAGGTATCGACCGACGACTACGAGCGGACGCTCGTCTTTCGCAACGAGGAGGGCTTCAACTACGGAGCGGTCTCGGCGGACGAGCGCTATATCGCACTGTCGAAGAGCAATACGCGCAGCGACAGCGACATCTATCTGTATGACCGCATTGAAGATAAGCTCCGTCACCTGACGCCGCACGAAGGCGAGGTGGTGAACGATCCACAGGCCTTCGCGCCAGACGGCTCCGCTCTGTATATCCGCACGGACGAGGGGCACGAGTTCGCCTACCTCGCGCGCATCAACCTGGAGACGGGAGAGCGAGAGCCCGTCATCCGGCCCGACTGGGATGTCCGGTATGCCTATTTTTCGCGTCTGGGCAACTTCCTGATCGTAGGCATCAACGAGGACGCCCGTACCCGAATCAGGGCCTACGAGTACCCGTCCCTGCGGGAGATCGACCTCCCCGATGCCGGCGTTCTCGACATCACGTCGGTGGGGATCTCAGCCGATGAGAGCCGGCTGGCCTTCTATGCCAGCACGCCCAGGACTCCTCGCAACCTGTACGTCGCGAGCGTGGAGGGAGAGCGGGGAAGTGGGCCAAAGCGCTTGACCGATACGCTCAATCCCGAGATCGACCCGGAACATCTCGTCACCGCCGAGCCCGTGCGCTTTGCTTCCTACGACGACGTAGAGATCCCGGGGATCCTGTATCGGCCACACTCCGCCTCGGCCGACACTCCGGTACCCGCTCTGGTGTGGGTGCACGGCGGGCCCGGCGGCCAATCACGCATCGGCTACAGCAACCTGATCCAGTACCTCGTGAACCACGGCTACGCCGTGTACGCGATCAACAACAGGGGAAGCAGCGGTTACGGCAAGACCTTCTTCAAGATGGATGACAGAAAGCATGGAGACGCCGACCTGGATGACTGCGTGGCCAGCAAGGGGATGCTGATCGAGACCGGGTGGGTGGATCCGGACCGAATCGGCATCATCGGGGGCAGCTACGGCGGGTACATGGTGCTGGCCGCCCAGACCTTCCGTCCGGAAGAGTTCGCGGTCGGTGTGGACCTGTTCGGCATCTCGAATTGGGTAAGAACCCTCGAGAGCATCCCTCCCTGGTGGGAGGCTTTCCGAGAGGCGCTCTATCTGGAGATGGGCGATCCGGCCGACGACAAGCAGGCGCTGTACGACAAGTCGCCCCTCTTCCACGCGGACCAGATCCGACGGCCGCTGATGGTTCTGCAGGGCGCGAACGACCCCAGGGTCATCCAGGCCGAGTCCGACGACATCGTCGAGGCCGTCCGAGCCAACGGCGTTCCGGTCGAATACGTGCTCTTCGAGGACGAGGGGCACGGCTTCGCCAAGAAACAGAACCAGCTCGAGGGCTGGCGGGCGGTGCTCGCCTTCCTCGACCGCTATCTCAAGACGGGCGAGTTGGAGGTGGCCGACCCGGCCGACTGAGGGCCGACTCGCGCGCTACTTGCCGGCTACTCGGAAGCGGTGAGCATCGCCTCCCGCGTCGCCTTGAACTCCGTGCCCGGCTTCCACTCGGGCCACGCATCCGCCTCGGCGACCGCGTTCCCGACGAGGAAGAGCAGCCGGAAGTCGTCCACGGCTCCAGCGAGGTCCCACTCGGGCTTCACCTCATCGGATGGCTTGTGGTAGTCCATGGCGATGTACTCCCTACGCTTCTGCTCTCCGTAACCCTCCGGCTTGCCGACGAAGCGCGTCCCCTGAGACACGTACAGGGCCGGCACCCCTTCCTTGGCGAACTCGAAGTGATCGGAGCGATAGAAGAAACCCTTCTCCGGCTCCGGGTCGGGTTGCACCACTCGACCCATCTCCTCCGCCGCCGTACCGAGCACGTCATCCAGCGTGGAGTTCCCCAGGCCCACGATCACGATGTCCTCGGTGCGGCCCCATAGGTTGGCCCCGTCCATGTTGATGTTCGCGAGGGTTTTCTCCAGCGGGTACAGGGGGTTCTGCGCGTAGTACTTGGCCCCCAGCAGCCCTTTCTCCTCCGCGGTCACGGCGAGAAAGAGAACCGACCGGCTTGGCGGAACCTCCAGCGTCGCGAAGGCGCGGGCGATCTCGAGCAACCCGGCGGTGCCTGACGCGTTGTCCTTGGCGCCGTTGTAGATCTGGTCGCCCTCGAGGCTCTCGTTCCGTCCCAGATGATCCCAGTGGGCGGTGTACACCACGTACTCATCCGCCAGATCGGGATCCGATCCCTCGAGCTTCGCCAGCACATTCCGGGAGCGAATCTCGCGGATCTCGTTGCGCACAGTCACGCTGGCCGTGCCTCCCAACTCGACGGGCCGAAACGCCGGATCCGCGGCAGCGGCCTTCATCTCATCAAAGTCGACACCGGCTGCGTCGAAGAGTCGTCTCGTGGCGTCGACGTGCATCCAGCCGGTGATGGGAGACGGCCTGGACGATTCTCCATCGGCGGCGATGATGAAGCGCTCCCGACCCCAATTCGAGGCCGGCACCGCCCACGGATATCCGGCGGGATCGGTCTCGTGGATCACGAAGACGGCTGCCGCGCCGAGCTCGGCGCCGATCTCGTACTTGTAGGTCCAGCGACCGTAGTAGGTCATCGCCCGCCCGTTGAACATCTCCGGGTCCAGCCCGGACGGGTCGTTCGGCTCGGGGATCGCTGGATCATTGACCAGCATCAGAAGGGTCTTGCCCGCTAGGTCGGCACCCTTGAAGTCGTCCCAATCGTACTCGGGCGCCACGACGCCGTACCCGACGAATACGATCTCCGAGTCCCGTATCGAGACCTCGGGCTCGACCAGGGAGGTGAAGGCGGTGAAATCCTCCTTCCCCGTCATCGGAACCGTCTCGCCCCCCACGACGAACGAGGCCACGGGCACCTGGGCCGTCAGGCCTACGAGCGGCACATCCTGGATGAAGGTGCCGTCCGGGTTGCCCGGGTTGAGACCCAGTTCCTGAAACTGCGCCATCAGGTAGTCGACGGTGAGCTCCTCACCGGCCGTCCCCGGAGCGCGGCCCTCGTACTCATCCGAGGCGAGAACCTCGATGTGCGACCGGAGCCCGTCGGCCGTGACGCTCCCGAGCGCCGCTTCGACTGACGAGGACGCGGCGAGCCCCGGGGTCCGATCCTCGTCTTCCGGCGCTCGCTGGCCACCGGGCTGACAGGCCCCTGCGAGGAAGAAAAGGGCGAGAACAGTCGGGTAATCGAGAAGACTCTTCATCGGGCCACTCCATGGATCTCAGGATCTCGGATCGTGGGGACGCTGGCGAGGTCGGTTCGCAGACGATCTCTCTCCGGAACCATACCGTTTCGTAACGCCGGCGACCAGCAGCTCGCGAATCCGCCGCCTGCCTTCCGCAAAACAAGGGGATCGGGCATCTTTCTTCGAGAAGGGCATGCGCGAATCCCACGTGCCGATGCAACCAGCGAGGGGTTGGCCGCATCGAACCAGGTGGATGGAACTTGTGTCGCCCACTGATCTCGGCTTGCAAGACAGATAGATATGATCACAGCTCCGATCTCCAACCTCATCCGGGCCCTCCACAGCCGGAAGATGTTTCAGGTGGGCATTCTCTACCTGGGGGGAGGCTGGGCGCTTCTGGAGGCGACCAACTTCTTCGTCCAGAATTACGAGCTGTCGCAGAAGCTCGTAAACGTCGTGATCCTCCTGCTCGTGCTCGGTCTGCCGGCGGTATTGGTCATCGCCTGGTATCACGGAGAGCACGGCAGGCAGGAGGTCGAGCGCAGCGAGCTGGCGATCCTCACCACGCTCTTCGTGCTGGCCGGCATCGGGACGTACCGGATCAGCACGGGTGAAGAGACGGCGGCCTTTTCCGGCGAAGCGGGGGCGCGGGCACCTTTTGTTGCCACGACCGACCTCGGCGCGGGCTCGGTAGCCATCCTGCCTTTCACGAACAGCACGGGAGCCGACAGCCTGGACTGGCTGGGTCCGGGCGTCTCGGACATCCTGACGAGCAACCTGGCTCAGATCTCGGGGATGGAGGTCGTCAGCCCACAGCGCCTCTTCGACCTCCTGCGTGAAGAGGGCCGGGAGGAGACCGAGAGGATTCCGGATCAATTCGCCCTCGACATCGCCGCGCGCTCGGGTGCCCGGCTGATGGCGCGCGGATCCGTTCTGGGACAACTCGGCGACCTCACCCTGGATGCGCAACTGATCGACCTCTCGGACGGCACGTTGGTCGGCGTGGGTCGAGCTCGCGGAGGCGACCTCTTCGCGCTGGCCGATACGGTGGCCCGAGCGCTGGCCACGCACGTTGCGCAGCGCACCCGCGAGATGTCGGAGACGCGGGTCGCGTCCGCCAGGACGGAACGATCGCCGTTGGCGCTCGGGGATCTAGGGCGGTACCGGGAGTACCTCTCGGATCTCCGTGTGCGATGGAAGGAGCTCGACCACAGCGATGTGGAGGGCCGCTTCGCCCTCGTCGAGATGTACAGCCTCATGCCGGGACGGGAGAGCGAGCAGCGTGCGCTGCTCACGGAGATCCTGGACCTCGCGGAAGACGCACGGGCCTATGAGGTTCTGGCGGAATTGGCGCTGAAAAAGGGCGACACGGCCTCGGCGGGCCCGCTGATGGTCAAGTATGCGGAGATGGGGGGCGAGGGGCCGCACGTCGCGCTCTCGATGGGCCGCCTCTTGGAGGAGGCGGGCCAGCACGAGGAGGCCCGCGAGAAGTACCGCCAGGCGATCTCCGGCGGGGCGGCGGTGCCGGCGCTGGACCTGCTCAACACCAGTTATCTGCGGGAGAATCGGCCCGCCGCCGCCCGGGAGGAGCTCGCCCGACACGTGGAATCGGCGGACCCGGTCCTTCGGTCGCACGCGCTCCTACTGATCGGCGACGCCTACGCCTGGGAAGGCCGCTTCGGGGAATCGCTCTCCCTGTACGAGACGGCGCTTTCCGCGGATGGCGGCGCCGTTCCCCCGAAGCTGGAAGATTTGTTGACCTCTGCCGTTTCAGACGTCGAGGAGCTGCTGTCGAGCCCGAGACCGGCGCTTCTCAACCCGGCGGTCTGGAGGCTGCTGGAAGTCGAGCGCGGACAGAAGGCCCTTGACCTCATCGACGCCTCGAAGTTCGTCCACTGGCACGAGTCTCCCCGGCTCCCGCCGATCCGCTACCACGCGCTCCTCTATGCGAGAGGAAGGGCGCTCGAGCTCCTGGCTAGAAACGAGGAGGCACTGGCCGCTTATGGAGAGATCCTCGAGCACTGGGGCGAAGCCGTCGCGGATGTGCCGATGATGGCCGATCTCCGGCAGCGCGTCTCCTTGCTGGCCGCTTCGGCCGCGGGCTAAGATCGTCCGTCTTGAGTCGAGTCGCCCCACCGAGGGCTCGTTTCCCGATCACCTATCGAGGAGAACATGCGCGACGTCGGTCGCAGCCGCCTCAGCAAGTGTATCGCGGTTCTTGTGACCCTCTCCACGTTGGCGGCATGCCAGAAGTGGACGACGGTCGAGTCACCCATCGCCTCGACCGTGGAAAAGAACGAGCCCAACCAGGTCCGCGTCACGACCATGGATGGCCGCGTCTTGGAGCTGGATTCACCGACCGTGCAGGGGGACAGCTTGACCGGATCGATCGCGGGAGAGCAGCAACCGATGGTGGCGATCGCGGAGATAGAGAAGCTCGAGTTCCGGGGGTCGAATGTCGGGCTCACGGTGCTCTCCATCGCGGGAGCCGCGGCCATCGTGCTGGCGATCATCCTCGCGACCAACCCCGGCGATGAACCCGCCTCGCAGTGAGCTCGTCCGATCTCGAGTCGACAAGCCAGGGCGATCTGGAGCCCGTCCGTGGGGGGGATCTCGATTCGGCGAGCCGGAACGATGGTGGCCGCGTCGCCCTCGCACTCGGCGAGGAAGTACTGATCACCGGCGGCCTATTCGAGGGCCAGACGGGCGTGATCGAGGGCACTCTGCCGAGCGGCAAGCTCCGCGTCCGGGTCGAAACACGCCGCAGCCCGGTAGCCGCTCGCGTCGACCCCGCGCACCTCGAGCCTCTCGGGATCCCGGTCGAGGGTACCGAGGAGACCGGCTGAGTGGTGGTACCGGGCCTCGAGCGCTGGGATGAGAAGCGCGATGGACCGCCGACGGAAGAAGCGCTCCGCGCAAGGCTCGAGGCGCAGGGCTACGGTGCCTCCCGGTACGTGTATCCGCCCGGCACCTTCTTCCCGGAGCACACCCATCCGATGGACAAGATCGACGCGGTTGTCTCGGGCCAGTTCCGGATGGTCGTGGAGGGAACCGAGGTGATCCTCGAGGCCGGCGACTGTCTCGCCGTCCCGAAAGGTACCTTGCACAGCGCCGAGGTCGTCGGAGACACGCCCGTCGTGAGCCTGGACGCGGTCCCCATCTGAGGCCGGATGTCTAACGAGGGGAACGGATCGGCCGAATGAGCTGGATCGAGACCATCGGCTACGAGAGCTCGGGCGGACGGCTACGAAAGATCTACGACCGGGTGCGCGGCCCTGACGGCCAGATCGACAATATCCTGCGCCTTCACAGCCTCCGCCCCCACACGCTCGAGGGCCATCTGGCGCTCTACAAGAGCGCGCTCCATCACACGGGCAACCGCCTGCCGGTCTGGCTGCTCGAG
>JAUVMT010000279.1 GCA_030600085.1 Gemmatimonadales bacterium
CGACGCCGCCGCCGGCCCCCAGGATGAGTGCGGTCTCGCCCGCTCGGACGCGCGCGGCCTCGAAGAGGCAAACCCAGGCGGTGAGGAACACCACGGGGATCGCCGCCGCCTCGGCCGGCGTGAGCGATTCCGGACAGCGAACGAGGCGGTCAACGCGAACGACGATGTCCTGCGCGTAGCCACCGTGCCGAAGGCCGGCGACGATCCGGTCGCCGATCCGCCACCGCTCCACACCCTGGCCCAAGCCTGCCACCTCCCCCGCGACCTCGAAGCCGGGGCTGTAGGGGCGTGGAGGGACGGTCCCGTAGAGGCCGGCCCGCATCATGAGGTCGGCGAAATTCACGCCCGCGGCCGCCACGCGGATGTGGACTTCACCGGGACCGGGCTCTGCAAGCGGCACCTCGCGCTCCACGAACGCCTCTGGCGGACCGTGGCGTTCGATCAGGATTGCGCGGGTCGTGGGTTGATGACTCAGGGGCGGCGTCTCCGGTCGAGGGCATCTGTTATGCGAGTCGGCCGTGCTTCACTCTTCGATCGGTGCTTTTCAATAGACGGCCATCGCAGCGGGGCCGCTATCGCCGGCCGATCACGGAGGGAGCGAGGCGAAGGCCGCCTCCAGCGCGGCGGCCGTCTCATCATCCAGGCCCAGGCTCGCGGCCCGAACACTGCTCTCGATGCTCCCCTCGCGTCGGGCGCTGGGGATGGGGACGCTCCGCTCGGACTTCGCCAGCTGCCAGGCCAGGACGAGCTCAGCGGGAGTGGCGTCCAACTCGGCGCCGAGCCGCTGGATCGGCTCGTGGGCCTGGAGGAGCTTCACTCGACGCGCGCCGCCCAGCGGGCTGTAGGGGATGAAGGTGATTCCCCGCTCGTCGCAGTGGTCGAGAAGGCCCGACTCCTCGGAGGTCAGATCCCACGGGTTGTATCGGTTCTGGATCGAGCTGATCGTGGTGATCGCCTCTGCGGCGCGGACCTCATCCAGATCCACGTTGGAGAGCCCCACCGCCCCCACCACTTTGTCCTGCTGCAGCGCGGCGAGCTCCTCAACGCTCGACTCGAACGGCACCCGGGGATCGGGTGCGTGGAGCTGATAGAGGGCGATCGTCTCGACTCCCAACGCACCGCGGCTCCTCAGGGCCGCCTCCCTCAGCATCTCCGGTCTCGCGTCGGCTTCCCACCTTCCTCCGGGGCGAGTCAATCCCCCCTTGGTGGCGACCAGAACGCTCTCACCTCCCCCGATCTCGTCCAGCGTCTCCGCGACGAGCCGCTCGTTGTGGTTCAGGTCGTCATCGTCCAAACAGTAGACATCCGCCGTGTCGATGAACGTGACGCCAAGGTCCACGGCACGCCGGATGACCCGTTTCGCCTGCTCCCGATCGGGGCGGCCCTCGATCGACAACCACATCCCGCCGAGTCCGATCCGCGCGATCTTCCTGCCGGTTCGTCCCAGTTCAACGGTGACGAGCACCTGTCCTTCTCCTCTCCCCTTGCTCAACAGCGCCTCAATCCGGGCCTCCTCCACGCCCGGGCCCCGCATGCCGTCCGGCCAAGAAGATCCGAAGGAGGAACCCGTTGGGGAAGATACTTTACGTTATAGAGTACTTGACACTATGGTGCCAGTGGGCGAGATTGGACGACGATGAGCAGCAAGAGCGTCATCAGCCTCCAGACTCTGGAAGAGGAGTCGGCGACGCCGCTCCGAGACAGGGCGGCCGAGGATCTGTCTTTCATCCGGGCGACGATGGAACGGGCGACCGCCTTCACGCTCGTGCCTGGCCTCGGAGGAATCGGCATGGGCCTCACCGGCCTCACGGCCGCGTGGCTCGCGTCACGCCAGGGCTCCGTGTTGGAATGGCTAGCGGTATGGCTGGCCGCTGCGGCACTCGCCCTGGCGATCGGCCTGGCCGGAGTCCTCTGGAAGTCGAGGCGCATTGGAACCGCGATCGCCCTACGCCCGGCCCGGAGGTTCGCGCTCAGCTTCGTCCCCGCCCTCCTCGTGGGCGCCCTCCTCACCGTGGCGCTATCACGGGCGGGCCGCTTCGAGCTCTTGCCCGGGGTGTGGCTCCTGAGCTACGGCACCGGCGTCATCGCAGGAGGGACGTTCTCGGTCCCGGCGATCCCGATCATGGGTGCCGGCTTCCTGGCGTGCGGCGCCGCCGCGCTCTTCACGCCGCCGGCATGGGGAAACATCTGGATGGCTCTTGGCTTCGGCGGGCTGCAAGTCCTCTTCGGGGCGATCATTGCGATGCGTTACGGCGGATAGGGGCGGCGATGGCAAAAGCGCAGAGGACGGCAAGGGATTCAGGGAACGGCCCGAATGAACGAGAGCTCGAGAGCGTGAAGGGAGACGCCGGTGCGGCCGAGCCGCTGAAGCTGGAGCGGCTCATCCACGCACGCATGAGGCTCGCCATCGTGAGTGCGCTGGCGGTGAACTCTGCCCTCTCGTTCAGCGAGCTGAAAGCCATGCTCGGAGCGACCGACGGGAACCTGAGCGTTCACGCGCGGAAG
>JAUVMT010000263.1 GCA_030600085.1 Gemmatimonadales bacterium
GCGCGGGAGCCTGACGCCGTCCGTGCCGTCAGCGCCGAGCGCATCTTGGTGGCGACCGGCCGTCGTGCGAACATCGAGGGCCTCGGCCTGGACGAGGCGGGCGTCGTGACCGGACGTGACGGAATCCAGGTTGACGGCCGCTTGAGAACCTCGCGGCGGCACATATTCGCCGCGGGCGACGTCACCGGCGGCCTTCGGTTCACCCACGTCGCCGACCACGAGGCACGCTCCGTCGTCAGAAACGCCCTTTTCCCCTTCGGGCGCCGCGTGGACTACTCCGTGGTCCCCTGGGCGGTGTTCACGGATCCTCCGCTCGCCCGGGTGGGTTTGACGGAGGAGGAGGCGAGGGATAGGCACGGAGAGGTCCGGACGTACCGCTACGACACGACTACGCTGGACCGCGTGATCACCGACCGCGAGGCGGGTGGCCTCGTCAAGCTGATCACGGACCGGCGGGGCCGGCTTCTCGGAGGCCATGTGATGGCGCCGTCGGCGGGCACCATGATTATGGAGGTCGCGCTCGCCATGCGTCACGGACTCGGAATCGCTGACCTCTCGACTCTGATCCATCCATACCCGACTATGAGCGAAGGAATTCGAAGAGCGGCTGACATGTACTACCGAGCGAAGCTGACGGATCGATCCAGACGATGGTTGGACCGCTACTTCAGGCTAACGCGCCGGCTCTCGGCATGAGGAGGGCACGAGCGCGACGGACGACCGTGGGGCAGACGACCATGCGGCAGACGACCGTGCGGCGGACGACCGGCACGCGGCTCCTGTTCGTGCTCCTCCTGGGAGGCATGCCTGCGTCGGCGGCGATCGCGTCCGTCGCGCCCGCGCAGGTCGCGTCACGGGATACCGTCGACGCCGAGGCCTCGGCCAGCCAAGGGGAGCTTTCTTCGAACGGGTCGGCAGCGGAAAGCACACCCGAAGAGATCGCGGTACGCTGGGAGCCGGAGAGTCCGACCGACGGAACGGCGCTGGCCGTAACGATTGAGACGCCGGCCGGGAGCGAGGAGACCCGGGTCAGAGCCGAGCTGAACGGACGCCCCGTCCGCATGGGCCAGGTGGGTGGAGATTGGTTCGGCCTCGTGGCGCTGCCGGCCGACCAGGCGGGGCCGATGGAGCTCGTCGTCTCCCACTCTCGTAACGGAGAGCCCGAGGTGACGACCCGCTGGACCGTCCAGGTGAGGCCCCGAACCTACTCGGAAACCCAGCTCAGCGTCGCTCCTCGTTTCACGAGCCCGCCCGCCGAGGTCATGGAGCGAATCGAGCGGGAGCGCGAGCTCGTCCGATCCACCCTCCGTGAAGTCACGCCCGAGTGGTTGATAGACGGCAACTTCGTTCGGCCACGGAACACCCGTATCACGAGTCCCTTCGGTCAGAAGCGCGTCTTCAATGGCGAGCTTAAGAGCCGACACTGGGGGGTCGATCTGGCGGGGGACGTCGGGACGCCGGTTCGCGTCGCAGGCCGCGGCCGGATCGCGATCGCCCGCAACCTCTACTACGCGGGAAACGCGATCTACGTGGATCATGGCCTCGGCGTGTTCAGCGGCTACTACCACCTCTCGCAGATCGATGTGAGCGAGGGAGACCTGGTCGAGCGAGGCCAGGTGATCGGGCGGGTCGGCGCCACCGGCCGCGTAACGGGACCTCATCTCCACTGGAGCTTCTTCGCCGGCGGTGAGAGGCTCGACGCGAGCAGCGTGCTGGATCTCCGCGTGCCGGAAGCGGAGAAAGCCGAACCGGAAGCCGGGGAAGCCGAGCGGGAAGCGGCGGAGGTCGGAGAGAGATGACGAAGATCGCACTCATCCTCGGCGGCGGCGGCTCGCTGGGCACGTACACCGCCGGCGCCGTGACGGAGCTGTTTCGCGGCCTCGCCGGGAACCGAAGCGGCGCGACTGTACAGGTCGGCGCGTTGGCAGGAGCCTCATCAGGAGCGCTCATTGCTGCGCTCGCCGCGCGCGCCCTGGTCGTGAACCCCAACCTCGTCCCCTGGATCGGGGCGGCCTGGATCCGGGGAATGGACGCCGAGGTCCTGCTGAGCACGAACCGCTCGCGCTCGTCCATTCTGGATGCCGAGGTCCTGGAGGAGATGACCCGGGCGCTCATCACGGCCGGACCTGCCTCGGACGATGAGCCCTCGCCGCTCCTCGCCGAGCCGCTCGGGCTGGGGATCACGCTCTCGAGCCTGCACGGAATCCGCTACCAGCTTCGATACGGGTTCCTGAACCGGCCGGATCGGTCCTTCGGCACCCGCCTGTTCGACGATTGGGCCGCCTTCGAGTTGAGCCCGGCTGATTCTGCGGGCGCGCCGGTCTGGGAGGAGGTCCGCCAGGCCGCCGTCGCCTCGGCGAGCTTCCCGTTCGCCTTTCCGCCTCGTCGCCTCGAGCGGCGCGGAAGCCACTTCCGCGGCTCGGTGCTGGAGGATCTGGGCGAACTCGACATGTGGTACACAGATGGCGGACTCTTCAACAACGAGCCCATTCGCCTCGCCAGGCGTCTCGTCGCTCGGGCGGGGAGCGAGGGTGACGACTGGCGATTCGTCTTCGTTGACCCGACGCTCCGGGACCCTCCGCCGGACGAGGTCGCGGAGGGAGCAGCACCCGGCTCCGCCGTGCAGGTTGCCAGCCTGGTCACCCGTGCGTTGTTGGGGCAAGGAAGCGCGAAGGACTGGATCCGCGCGAACCGCACCAACGAACGCCTCGCGATTCTCGACTCGCTCGTCGATCGGCTGCCGGAGATCGCCGACTCGCTCACCGACCCGGAGGCTTTCGAGCTTGGAAGATCGGTCGGCGAGATGGCCGAGAGCGTATGCGAGAGGCGGCTCGTCCTTGGTCTGGGAGGCCGATCACACCGCGCGGGCAGACCGGCCGAAGGCGCGGACCCCGTTCTCGAGCTTCTGGAGGAGAGCCTGGAGCGCATCGAGCGACGGTACTCGAACGTGCTTGCCCGGGTGAGCTCGCGCGCGGCGCGCAGCCGCCTGGCCAAGCTGATCTTCCTTATCGAGGCGGCCGGTGGCCTCGACGACAAGGAGGAACTGCCGCTCTA
>JAUVMT010000225.1 GCA_030600085.1 Gemmatimonadales bacterium
GAATACGCCTCCAAAGTCAAGCGGACGGACGCCCATGCACGTTGTCTTCATCGAGCCCAGCTTTCCCGCGAACCAGGAAGAGTTCGTTCGGGGACTCGTGGAGGTGGGAGCCGAGGTCACGGCGATCGGCGAGGCTCCAAAGGAGGCGCTGGGCCGCGAGCTCGGTCGACAGCTTTTCCACTACGAGCAGGTCCGGTCCGTCGTGGACACGGCGGAGCTGAGCCGCGTCGTCCGCGGGATGCAGGACCGAAAGCCCATCGACCGACTCGAGACGACGATCGAGGCGCACGTCATGTCCGCGGCGGAGGTCAGGGAGGAGCTCGGCATCCCCGGCACCAGCGTTCGAACGGCGTTTCTGTGCCGCGACAAGCCTGCGATGAAGGAGGCGCTGCGGGAGGCGGGCGTGCCGTGCGCCGAGTCGATCGGCAGCTCGTCGGTGGACGAAATCCATGAGTTCGCTCGCCAAACCGGTTTTCCGCTCATCGTGAAACCTCGTGCGGCGGCCGGCGCCGCCGGGACCGCGAGCGTGAGCGACGCTGAGGAGCTGGACGAGGCGCTCGTGGAGATGGGCGTCGACCGCGGTGCGAGCGTGGCGGTCGAGGAGTTCGTCGAAGGACACGAGGCCTTCTACGACACCATCACGATCGATGGTCGGATCCAGCACGACTTCGTCACGCACTACTACCCGAACGTGCTCGAGGCGATGAGGACCCGGTGGATCTCGCCGCAGTTCATCGCGACGAACCGGGTGGACTCGGCCCCCGACTACACGGAGGTCAGGGAGTTGGGCAGCAAGGTGGTCTCGGCCCTCGGGATCGAGACGTCGGCGACCCACATGGAGTGGTTCTTCGGCCCCAAGGGGCTCAAGTTCTCCGAGATCGGCTGCCGTCCGCCAGGCGTGCGTGCCTGGGATCTGTACTGTGCCGGGAACGAGATGGACCTCTACCGGGAATGGGCCATGGCGATCGCCCACGGCCGCACGAGCCAGAAGCCCTCGCGCCGCTACTCGGCGGGCATCGTGACCCTGCGGCCGGATCGGGATGGCCGGATCACCTCCTATGATGGACTCGAGGAGATCCAGCGCGAGTACGCTTCCTGGATCCTCGACTTCCACCTGCCCCCACCCGGCACGCCCACGCAGCCCGTGGAGGCGGGCTATCTGGCCAACGCCTGGTTCCGCATGAGACACCCGGACTACGACGAGCTGCGCCGGATGCTGGACGCGGTGGGGGAGCGGGTTCAGATGCGCGCGGAGTGAGCACACGCGTCGTGGCCCGACGCAAGCAGTCGGAGGGACGCGACAGGGGTCCGGGCGGCCGCGCCCGCAGCGCCATCCTCCTCGGTCCGCAGCGGCTCCAGGTGACGCTCGGCCCGGTCGCTTCGGAGGTCGCTCCTGATGGGAAGATCGCGACCGTGACGGCCGGCTGGCAGGAGCGCGAGGGCGAGGACGAAGAGCTGGATGCCGAGCTCGGAGGTCGCTCGCTCAACCTCCGCCTCTACGAGCGGTTCGACCGGGTCTCCGACGAGGATCCCGAACTGGCCCGCGCCCATCGCGAGACCCAGGACCGCCTGAAGCTTCTTCGGCGCGCCTACAACGTCAGGCTCTCCAGGCTCAAGGATGCTTGGGAGGCCGTCGGGCGGCTGACGGGCGGGCCGGACGTGCTCGAGCCGGAGCGGGAGGCCGCGCTGGACGGGATCCGCCGGCTCGACAACCACCAACTCTCACGCGTACGCGAGATTCGCGAGGAATTCGCCGAGCGGCACGCCCCAGCGGAGCTACCCGCGGTGGTGCGCGAGCGGGCGGAGATCGCCGCGACCCTCGAGAAGGTCGATGCCGTTGTCGTGGCGGGCGGTCACGTGGCGGTGCTTCTGAACCGGCTGAACCTCTTCGGGCTCGGGGACCTGCTCGCGGGCAAGATCCTGATCGCGCTTTCCGGAGGTGCGATGGTGCTGTCGCCGCGGGTCGTTCTGTTTCACGACAGTCCCCCACAGGGCCCGGGTCACGCGGAGGCGTTCGAGGACGGACTGGGACTCTTCCCCGGGATCGTCCCCCTCCCTTACGGCTCCCAGCGCCTCCGAACGGATGACCGCGAGCGCTCGGGGCGCTTCGCGCGCCGCTTCGCGCCGGCGACGTGCGTCCTGCTGGATGCGGGGACCCATGTGGAGTGGCGCCGTCGCGGATGGCGGTCCGTGGGAGAGGCCCTCGCGATCCAGCCGGATGGAGGGCTGGCGCCGCTGCGCGCCCGGAGCCGGGCAAGATGATCCATCCCGTCCGGGCGCTGGATGCGGCAGACCCTCACAGGATGCCGACCTCGCCGGCGATGCAGGAGCTCGAAGACTCCATCTCCGCGGCTGGTCCGGCCGGCGCCGCCGGTGCGGTGGAGGCCTTTCTCGCCTCCCACTCCTTTCCGCTCGAGGAGCCGCCGTTCTACACCGTGGTGTACCGAGGACCCGGCGAGGAGGTGAACCTCCGCCACTGGATTTTCGCCCTTCCGACTTCGCAGCCTTTTCACCGGCTGCGCGGCACGGACCTCTGGCACCGCACCGTGGAGCTCCCGCCCGGATCTCGCGTCGAGTACAAGCTCGAGATCGTCCGCAGCGGACGCGCCGAGTGGATCGAGGATCCGCTCAACGGCCAGCGCGCTACCGACCCGTTCGGCGCCAACTCGGTCATCTGCGCCGAAGGCTACGAGGTGCCCGGGTGGGTGCAGCCAGATCCCGAGGCCAGGATCGGGGAACTGGAAGAGCGAGTGGTCGAGAGTGCGGTCTTCGGCGGCTCGCGCCCGGTGACGCTCTACATGCCGGCACGCTTCCGTCGCCGGCGCCGTTATCCGCTCGTCATCGTGCACGATGGACCGGACTACCTGCAGTACGCGGGCATGAAGGTCGTGCTCGACAACCTCATCCACCGGCTGGAGATTCCGGGGATGGTGGTAGCGCTGCTCCATCCCGAGGAACGCCTTCGCGAGTACGCGGCAGATCCGCGGCACGCTCGCTTTCTGGCCGAGGAGCTCGTGCCGGAGCTGGAGCGCGACCTGCCTCTACTGGGAAGACCGGAAGGGCGCTGCCTGGTGGGCGCGAGCATGGGGGCCGTGGCGGCTTTGCACGCGGCCACGTCGTACCCCGATTTCTTCGGTCGCCTGCTGCTGCAGTCGGGCTCGTTCGCGTTCACCGATATCGGCGAGAGCCCCTGGGGACCGGCCTACGAACCGGTGGTCGACTTCATGAACGCCTACCGGGCCGACCCGCGACCGGTGAGCCGCCGCGTTTTCCTCTCGGTCGGCGTGTACGAGTCGCTCGTCTACGAGAACCGGTCGCTGGTTCCCGGGCTTCAGGCAACCGGGATGGACGTCCGCTATGTTGAGGCCCGCGACGGGCATAACTGGGAAAACTGGCGCGACCGGCTGCGCGAGGGACTGTCGTGGCTGCTGCCCGGCCCGCTATGGATGGTGTACGAATGAACGAGATAACGCGTCGCATCGGGCTTTCGCTGGGTGCGGACATCTGCTGGCCGATTGCCTACCAGGAGATCATGGGTCGACTCGACCTGCGGATCCCGATGAACCGCGACGTCCTGCGGTTCGAGGTCGAGCGGATCACGATCGAACCCTTCGATCTCCGTCAGCCGTGCCCGTACGATGTCGTGATCGACCGGCTGACCCACTGGTACCACACCACGCGCGAGTGGATCAAGAAGGCGGTCATCCTGGACGACCTCTACGTGCTCAACAA
>JAUVMT010000104.1 GCA_030600085.1 Gemmatimonadales bacterium
CGCACGGGAGCACCGCACGACGCTCGTCTTCGTGAACACGCGCAGGCTGGCGGAGCGCATGACCCGCCATCTCTCGGAGCGGCTCGGCGAGGGGAACGTCGCCACCCACCACGGCAGCCGGGCGCGCGAGGCCCGGCTCGAGTCCGAGCAGCGCCTCAAATCGGGAAGCCTCCAGTTGCTCGTCGCAACCGCCTCGCTCGAACTGGGGATCGACATCGGGGAGATCGACCTCGTGTGCCAGATCGGGTCGCCCCGGCGGATCGCCGCCTTTCTGCAGAGGGTCGGCAGGTCCGGCCATACCGTCGGTGGCACGCCGAAGGGCCGGCTCTTTCCGCTGAGCCGCGATGACCTTGTGGAGTGCGCCGCCCTCCTCGACGCCGTACGGCGAGGTGAGCTCGATCGGATCGTGATCCCCGAGCAGCCGCTGGATGTGCTCGCCCAGCAGGTGGTCGCGGAGGCTGCCAGCGAGGAATGGGACGAGGAGGATCTCCTGAGCCTTGTCCGGCGCTCGTGGCCGTATCGAGATCTCTCCCGGGAGGCGTTCGGAGAGATCGTTCGAATGGTGGCCCGCGGATTCTCCACCCGTCGAGGCCGGCGGGGCGCCTACATCCACCACGACGGCGTCAACGGCCGCATTCGGGGCCGCAAGGGTGCCAGGATCGCTGCGATCACGTCCGGGGGTGCGATCCCCGACAACGCCGACTACCGCGTGCTCCTGGAGCCGGAGGGCACGTATGTGGGCAGCCTGAACGAGGACTTCGCGATCGAGAGCATGCAGGGCGACATCTTCCAGCTCGGAAACACCTCCTGGCGCGTGTTGGGGATCGGGAGCGGGGTCGTTCGCGTGGAGGATGCACGCGGGGAGCCGCCCACGATCCCATTCTGGTTTGGGGAGGCTCCGCCTCGCAGCGAGGAGCTATCCGCCTCGATCTCCCGACTGCGGGCACGCATCGACGAGCTTCTGCCTCCGGCGGACACTCAGCGCGCGCAGGGGCCGGCGTCTGCCGGGCGGGCCGAGCTCGAGGAAGGAGCCGAGCCGGCAGCGGACTGGGAAGCGGCGATCGGATGGCTGGTCGATGAGATCGGCCTCGAGCGGGCGGCCGCGTTCCAGATCGTGGCCTACCTGGCCGAGAGCCGGCGGCTGCTGGGAGCGCTTCCCACCGCCGACACGCTGATCATGGAGCGCTTCTTCGACGAGTCCGGCGGCATGCAGCTCGTGATCCACGCGCCGCTCGGGAACCGTGTGAACCGGGCCTGGGGGCTCGCTCTGCGAAAGAAGTTCTGCCGCACGTTCAACTTCGAGCTTCAGGCCGCCGCCGGGGAGAACGCGCTCCTCCTCTCTCTCGGCCCGCAGCACAGCTTCCCGCTGGAAGACGTTTTCGGATACCTGAAGCCGGAGACGGTTGGTGACCTCCTCGTGCAGGCGGTGCTGGATTCCCCGCTCTTCCAGACACGATGGAGGTGGAACGCGGGGATCTCGCTCGCCGTGCTCCGCCGCTGGGGAGGAAAGCGGACACCCGCGCAGATCCAGCGCATGCAGGCCGAGGACCTGCTCACGGCCGTCTTCCCGGACGCGGCCGCGTGCCTGGAGAACATCGCCGGCGATCGCGAGGTCCCCGACCATCCTCTCGTGCAGCAGACGCTGGAGGACTGCCTCCAGGAAGCGATGGATCTCGAGGGGCTACGGGGCGTGCTCGAAAGGATACGGGCCGGAGAGCTTCGTCTCGTCGTCCGGGACACGCCCGAGCCATCTCCCCTCGCCCATGAGATCCTGAACGCGCGCCCGTACGAGTTCCTGGACGACGCCCCCCTCGAGGAGCGCCGCGCCCGCGCGGTCTACACGCGAAGGGCCTTCGAGCCCTCCACCGTGGATGATCTGGGAGCGCTCGACGCCGACGCGATCGAGCGTGTGCGCGCCGAGGCGCGACCGGTGGCGGAAGACGCGGACGAGCTGCACGACGCGCTCATCACCTGCGGTTTCCTGGACCCGGCCGAGAGCCCCGGTTCCTGGTCCAACCTCTTCCACGAGCTCGTCGGGACCGGGCGGGCGGCTACCGCTCTGGCGTCGGACCGATCCCGATCGTTGTGGATCGCGGCGGAGCGCCTGCCGGAGCTCCGTGCGGCACTCCCCGACGCCCAGGTGGAACCGACCGTGGCCCTACCGGCCCACCTTACGGCCGACCCGCCGTCGCGGGAGGCGGCGACCCGCGAGCTGCTTCGCGGCCGTCTGGAGATCGCCGGGCCGGTCACGGCCGCCCGGTTGGCCGGGCAGCTCGGCGTCTCGAGAGTTGATGCCGAGGCCGCCCTCCTCGCCCTCGAATCGGAGGGTGCTGTGCTGCGCGGCGCGTTCACCCCGAAGACCGAGGAGCGGGAGTGGTGTGACCGGCGGCTGCTCGCGCGGATTCACCGCTACACGATCGGCCGGCTTCGCTCCGAAATCGCGCCCGTCCCCGCGGCCGACCTCATGAGGTTCCTGTTCGAGTGGCAGAAGATCGAGCCCGACCACCGCATCGCGGGAACGGAGGGTGTCGCGGCCGTGCTCGAGATGCTGGACGGCTATGAGGCTCCGGCCGGCGCCTGGGAGCCCGATGTTCTGGGCTCGAGATGCCAGGACTACGAGCCGGGTTACCTGGACGCGCTCTGCCTGACCGGCCGCGTCTCCTGGGGCCGCCTCTCGCCGCCTGCCGGCGGGGTCGGCTCGCTTCGCGGCTCCGGGCCGCTACGATCGTCGCCGATGGCTCTCTTCCCGAGGACCAGCGCCGCGCTCTGGCGATCCCTCGCCCGGCCGCCGGAGACGGAAGGTCTCTCGACCTACGCGATGCAGGTGGTGGAGGCGCTGCAGCGGCAGGGAGCCTCCTTCTTCGGAGAGATCGTAACCGAGACCGAGCTCATCCCCACGCAAGTAGAGGTAGCGCTCGGCGAGCTGGCCGCTCGAGGCCTCGTGAGCTCCGACGGCTTCGCCGGGCTGCGGGCGCTGCTCACTCCGTCGAGCAAGCGCCGTCCGTTGGGCGAGCTGGGCCGCAAGGCGCCGCGGCGCCGAAAGCCCTCTCCGGCGTACAGCGTAGAAGACGCCGGCCGCTGGTCGTTGCTGCGGCCGGAGGTCTCGCTCGACGGAAAGGAGTCCATGGAGGCCCAGGGGGATCGGGCCCGGTTCGGCGCTCCGGATGCGTCGGCCGAAACGGTCGCGCGGGTGCTCCTCCGGAGGTACGGCGTGGTGTTTCGCCGCCTTCTCGAAAGAGAGACCAACCTGCCTCCCTGGAGGGACCTCCTGCTGGTCTACCGCCGCCTCGAGGCTCGCGGCGAGGTGCGCGGCGGACGCTTCGTCTCCGGGTTCGCCGGTGAGCAGTTCGCCCTGCCCGAGGCTGTGGGCAGTCTGCGGGCCGCGCGGCGCGCCGAGCCGACCGGCAACCTCCTGGCGGTGAGCGCCGCAGACCCGCTCAACCTCGCCGGCATCATCACGCCGGGAGAACGGATACCGGCCGTGCCGTCGAACCGCGTGGTCTACCGGGACGGCGTTCCGGTCGCGGCACGGGAGGGAGGAGTGGTTCGACGTCTGGGTGGAGGCGAGTCGCCGCCGGACCCCGAGCTGAGGCAAGCCTTCGTGCGCCCGCTCTCTCCGGCCCTGAAGCGCTACCTCGGAAAGGCAGGCTGAGATGCCCGCGGGTTATTCCGGTACTCCGCTCGCCAAGAAGCTCGGGATCAAGGAGGGCCACGTCGTGCTCGCCCTCGGAGCACCCTCGGGCTACGAGGAGCTGCTGGAGGGCTTGCCCGACGACGTTCTGATCGAGAAGGCCGATTCGGCCGGGGAGGGAGATCGACGGTACGACATCATACATGCCTTCACGAAGGAACGAGCGTGGCTCGAGGCGGCGCTGCAAACGCTCAGGGCGCGAATCGTCTGGAACGGGGCCGTCTGGGCGTCGTGGCCGAAGAAGGCCTCGAAGGTGCCCACGGACGTGACCGAGGATGTGGTGAGGGGGCTGGCGTTACAGAACGGCCTGGTTGATGTGAAGGTGTGTGCCGTCGACGAGGTCTGGTCGGGCTTGAAGCTCGTGATCCCCGTCAAGAATCGCCCCGAGCCCTAGGTCCAACGTCACTTCAGGAGCAGGACCGGGCACTGGACCAGGATCGCCACCTTGTAGCTGAGCGTCGTCCAGCTCGCTCCAGGGCTCTCGAGGTCGATCTTGTGGGAGGTGAGCACGACCAGGTCGGTGCCCGCCTCGTTGGCGAACTCGACGATCTCCTCCGCCCGGTCGCCGTAGCGCACGTTCGGGTCGAAGTCCACCCCGGTTTCTCGAAGCGGCGCGGCCATCTCGAGCAGGGCATCCATCGCCTTGCCCTCGAGCTTGTGGTAGAAGTCCTCGAGCTCCTCGAAAGGAAGATCCAGCGTCTCGATGACGTGAAGCAGAACCACCGTTCCGCCGTCCCCGGCGGCGAGCCCTCCAGCCGTCTCGATCGCCGAGGCGTTGCGATCCGTCAGATCTACCGGAACGAGTATCCGCTGGAACATGAGCCGGACTCCTTCATACATCTGTGGACGTAGAGGCGGCCCGGGACATCGCGCCCGCCCGCCTGAGCTTCTTGGACCACCGCCAAACGGGGTGTGAGTGATGGCACGAGCGATCTGGAACGATCAGGTGTTGGCGGAAAGCGAGGCCGTCGAGACGGTCGAGGGCAACATCTACTTCCCGCCGGAGTCGATCAACCGCGAGTTCTTCCGGGAGAGCGACCATCAAACTACCTGCCCGTGGAAGGGCCTCGCCACCTACTACGACGTCGTGGTCGGCGATCAGGTAAACGACGGAGCGGCGTGGTACTACCAGGCGCCTTCCGAAGCCGCGAGCCATATCAAGGGCCACGTCGCGTTTTGGAAAGGGGTTCGCGTGGAGCCCTAGGTCCCGGGAACCCTCAGCGGTAGATAGCCGGAGCCTCCCCGGCGCCCGGCGTTCTAGCCGACCGCGACCTTGATCTCGGTCTCGGCCGCCTCGGCGACCGATTCGGCAAGAGGTGACCTCCCGCGGTCCACCCAATCGACCCCCCCGTACCCCGCCGGCACCCAGTCCGGCTTCGGGATAGAGCCTGGGTAGTCGAGGTAGGCGGACCCTTTCTTCATGTCCAAAACGGCGCTGAACATCCGCCGCATGACGAAGGTTTTCCCCTGCAGCGCCATCTGCGCGAGCTTCCTGACCGCCGCCCACCCGAAGTGGGTGTCGGCGCGCGTTAAGCCGTACAACCGCGCGACCCGCTCGTAGAAGCGCGCCGGCGGCAGCTTGCTCGGCAGCACCAGGTGCATCACGTCGAAGTAGGCGTAGTCGTCCGTTGTGATCTTGTCCTTCACCGTTTCCCAAAGCTCCGTACCCGGAAGCGGAGTGAGGACCGTGAAGCCGGGATTCGTCAGCTTGTGCAGCTTCACGGTCTCCTCGAGGCGATCGAAGTCCTCGTCGTCCCAATCCGGGTCCGCGATGAGCGAAGCCAGCGGGCTGATTCCGCATTTCTCGAGGTGCTCGATCGCCGCGAGGTTGGTAAGCGCACCGCCCTTGGTTCGCTTTCGCACGGAGTCCAGTCCGTCATCGTCCATCTTCTCGATGCCGAGGAAGACCATGTGCAGCCCGATCTCCTTCCACCGCTTGAAGGTGTCCGGGTACTTCATGACCAGGTCAGCCCGCGTCTCGCAGGAGAAGCTCATGTCGGTCAGCCCGGCAGCCTCGATCGCATCCGCCAGCTCCTCGTACGATTCCTTCTGCAGGAACGCGATGTCGTCCGTAAAGAAGACGTCCCGCTCCCCGAGGCGCCGGACGTGCTCCAGGTCCTCGACGATGCGTTCGGTTGAAAAGCGTCGTGCGCGTCGCTGATAGAAGACCCAGATGCTGCAGAAGTTGCAGTTGTACGGGCAGCCGCGCGTCGTCTCCACACAGGCCGAGGGCGACCGAAAGCCGTGGTGGTATAGGTGACGGTACCGCAACGACAGGTCCCGGTCGGGGAGCGGCAAGTCGTCCATACCAGCCATGATCTCGCGGCTGACGAAGCCGTTTCCCAGGTTCTCGAGCGTCATAATGCCGGGGACGGCGGAAGGCTCGTCGCCCCGCTCGAGGGTGTCGATCAGGTCGAGCGTGGGCCACTCCCCCTCTCCCACGACTACGGCGTCGATGGGGGAGCCCGGAAAGAGCAGGTCTCCGGGAATTAGGGACGAGTGATGCCCACCCGTGAAGATCAGGGTATCCGGCAGCGCGTCCTTGATCTGACGTGCTCCTTCGAGCGCCGTGTAGACGTCGGTCGAGAAGCCGCAGGCGATCCCGACCGCGTGCGGTTTCCAGTCGCGGAGGTGGTTGTCGAGGGCTCTCGGCTTATCCAGGCGGAGGTCTACGTAGTAGGTCTCGTGGTCGTGAAGCTTGAGCGTGGAACTCACACACTCCATGCCCAACGGCTCGACGCGAAGGATCTTGGTAAAGCCGAACTTGGTGCCCTGGAGGGGCTGAACGAAGGTCACGCGCACTCCGAACCTCCCGCGATTGGACGGAAACCGGCCGCCAATAAACCGGCGTACATGGTAACCATGCAACTGTCCGCGCGCGACCGCGTTCTTGGGGCGTAAAGATCGCTTTCAGGGCGTGCGCAGCGGCCCGTGCGTCGGTCGTCGATCCAGCCGTGTCCTTCGGTTGCCTGGAGGACTCAGCGTTCATAAACTCATGGGTTAAGCGGTCCTAAGTCAACCGGGCCGTGATCGTCGGCCACGACGTGCCTAGTCGACCGCCCGGCCGCACAGCGGGGATCTCCGAGACCAGCTCGATGCGAGAGCACTGCATCTGATGACCAGTATTCTGGCGTATGGGTCGCTCATGTGGGACAACGCCCTGGCGACCTACCGGGGCGAGGCCGTTCGCGTGGACGGCTTCTGCCGAGCGTTCGTTGGGCAGAACACGACGCGCTGGGGCAGCTTGGAGCACCCGTGCCCTCAGATCGGATTGGTGCAAGGCGACGGCTGCGACGCGGTGCTGTTCGAGCTTCCGCGCGGCGATAGCCGGCTCATCCTGCGCAACCTGCGGCAGCGGGAGGGGACGAGGGCGCGAACCGTTCAATTCGGAAAGAACGGTCGTCCGGTGCGAGCGAAGAGCTTTCTTCCTTCGCCTGATGCGCGCGTCTGGGACGACGGGGAGAGCCTTGTCCGAGGGCTTCTCGCCGCCAAAGGGTCCGTGGGGACCGGCGAGGAGTACGTCCGCGCGCTCATCCACGCCATGGATCTTTGGAAGATAGACGACCCTCTCGTGCGAGAGGTCTGGGAGGAAGTCCGTAAGTGACCACCGATCAACAGGCGATAGAGAAGCCCTCGTTCCCTTTCGGCGTCCGGCCGGATGTTCCGGTGGACGAGGGAACCGAGGACGAGCGCGGCCCCGATACGATCAATCGCCTCCTGCTTCATGGAGCACGATACCACGATCGTGAGGCTCTCTTTCTTCGTTGGGAGCAGGGCCGGAAGGGATGGGGCTGGGAGGCTCATCCGGACTGGCGGGCGGACCGCAATGCGATTCGTACAGCCCTGGTTCTCCGGCAGCGCATAGGCATGGAGGCCGGCGAGCACGCTGCCCTGTGGATCCCGTTCGGC
>JAUVMT010000110.1 GCA_030600085.1 Gemmatimonadales bacterium
ACGTGTACACGCTGGCGCGAGCCACCACGTCGCCGACCACGCCGCCGATCACGCCGACGGCCACTCCGGCGGCAGCGGTTGCCGGGTCGCCCAGCCCGGCTGAAGCTTGAAGAATGGCCCCGATTCACGCTCCAGAGCGCGCCGCGAAGTTCCGGCAGGCCGCCTTCGTCTACCTGCATGTCGGGTTGCTCTACGAGGCGGCCGTCTGGACGCTCTGGCGGGCGGGTCAGCTGCCGGGCGCTCGCGGTCCCGGCTGGCTGTGGCTCCTGGTAGGTGTCGCGATCCTCGCCGTGGTCTTCTGGGGATTGTGGCGCTGGCAGAACGTCTGGTTCGCCCGGGCGATCTGGGTGCTGCACGGTCTCCGCCTGCCCGCCCTGATCAACGCCGCCTTCCTGCGCGAGCCCGGGGTTCTTCCGCCTGCCTTCTACGTCACGGCGCTGGTCGTCGTCCTCATCAACCTGTGGATGCTGGCGCGAGCAGCCTGGGACCTCTAACCGTACGGACATGAGGAAGATCCGCACCTACGCCGATCTCGAGGGCCCGGACCGCTCCGGTCTCGGCGACCAGCTCGCCCTCCAGCACCGCCGCGTGGACCGCCGCATGAAGGCTGTGAGGACGGTCCTCGCGGTAGCGAGCGGGAAGGGCGGGGTGGGCAAGAGCTTCGTGGCGGCGACGCTCGCCTCGGCCCTTGCTCGCGGCGGAGGCACGGCGGGACTGCTGGATGCGGATCTCAACGGCCCCACGGCACCGTCGCTGCTCGGGCTCCCTCGCCGTTCGCTCTCCGTCACGAACGACGGCGTCGTCCCGCCGGTCGACTCGGCCGGATTGAGGGTGTTCTCCACGGACCTGCTGCTGGAGGACGGAGAGCCTCTTCGCTGGCGAGGGCCGGCGGCGGAGAGCTCCGTGTGGCTCGGCTCGCTCGAGAAGGGAGCCTTTCGGGAGTTCCTCTCGGACGTGTCGTGGGGCGAGCTGGATGTGCTGGTCGTCGACCTGCCTCCGGGCGCCCAGCGCCTCGTGGAGCTGGCCGAGCTTGTGCCGAAGCGCACCCGAGTCATCGGCGTGACGATCCCGACATCGGCTTCCAAAGCGGCGGTCGCTCGCTCCCTGCGGGCAGCCGGCGATCGTGACCTGCCTATCGCCGGGATCGTGGAGAACATGTCTGGCTATGCGTGCGGAAGCTGCGGCGCGGTCGGCCCGCTGCATCCTGGAGATGCCGGTGACGCACTGGCTCGAGAGCTGGATCTCCCGTTGCTCGCGCGCATTCCGTTCGACGCCGCTGCCGCGGCCTGTGCCGAGCGAGGCGACATGAACGGGCTGCTGGCGTCCCGCGCCGGCCAGGAGATCGCCGCCCTTGCGGAGCGACTGGAGCGGGAGGGCGCGCCGTGAAGTTCCTCTGCATCGACTGTGACGAGCAGATGGGCTTCGGAGAGCGACAGCTTCCCGGCGACGGCACCCTGGCGGCCGTCTTCCGCTGCCCCGCCTGCGGCCGCGAGGTGGCGATGCTCACGAACCCGATGGAGACGCAGGTCGTGTCGTCACTCGGCATCAAGATCGGGGGACGGACCGTGCCGGAGCAGCCGCTGGAGCTGGTGCGCAGCTCCCTCGACGGCGGGCGCGACGAGGCCTTCGCGGAGCCGCCGGTAGACTCGGTGACTTCGCCAGAGACTTCGCCGGTAGAGTGGGCCGAGACGGCCACGCGGCGTCTCGAAGCGGTTCCTTCCTTCGTTCGCGGAATGGTGAAGCGTATCTACACGGATTACGCGAAGGAGCACGGGATCCACGAGATCACTCCCGAGATCATGGACCAGGCGCGTACGGATCTTGGCCTGGAGGGGATGTAGGCGTGACCGGGGAGGAGATCGCTGAGGAGCGGCGGTCGCTGCACGGCTATCTCGTTTGCATCGACCGGAGCATCTGCGTGGGCTTCGAGGACTGCGCCACCGAGATGCCCGGGGCGTTTCGACTCGACGATGAGGGGATCGCGACCTTCGACGCGCCGGAATCGGTGGACGCGACGATTCTGCTCGGTGCCTGCGCCGCCTGCCCGGTCGACGCGATTCGGGTGCTCGACGGAGATGGTCGCCAGATCGTTCCGTGACGGCCTTTGACTTCGATCGGGGGCGCGGCTATATAGTCGGCGATCTGTAAGCCGGGCAGGGGATCTAGGGCAGAAGGTCCGCCGGAACCCACCAAGACTGGAGCGGCGGTTGTATCAAGAGCTACTCGTACCGATCGACAACTCGCACCATTCGATGTGGGGGGTCGACCGGGCCCTCGAGCTGTGCAGCGCCTCCGAAGGTCAACTCACCGCGAACCACGTCTACGCCGCCCGCCTGCACGACGTCCGCTTCCGCCAGTTGGAGACCGGTCTCCCGGCGAAGTTCCAGACGCCCGACGAGATCAAGCGCCAGCGCAAGATCCACGACAAGCTCATCGAGAAAGGCCTTCAGCTGATCTCCGATAGCTTCTTGGATCGAGTGGGGTTACGGTGCGAAGAGGCGGAGGTGCCGATGACCCGACAGCTCCTCGAGGGCATCAACTACGAGGAGATCATCCGGGAGGCGAACGAAGGGCGCGGCCGCCTCCCCAGCCTGATCGGCTTCGACCCGAACATCGCTGCCGGATACGATGGTGGCGGGCGAGTGCGCAGCGATGTCAGGGTCGGCGAGAACGGCCGGCTCATCGCCGAAGAAGAGGAGCTCGAAGAGAAGCTGGCGGGAAGCTCGGGCCGCGACTACGACCTTCTCGTCATGGGGGCGCACGGCATCGGCATCCAGCCGTTGTCGCAGATGGGCGGCGTCGCCTCCCGCGTCGCCCGCGGCGTCGAGAAGGACATGCTGCTGATCCGCGACGACCGGCCTCTGGCCGGCGGGCGTTGGATCGTGTGCGTCGACGGATCGGCGTACGGCTACAAAGCCATGCGCCAGGCCCTCGAGATGGCGCGGGGCTTCGGAGCGAAGCTCTTCGCCTGCAGCGCGTTCGACGTCGAGTACCACCACGCCGTCTTCAACAACATCAAGGATGTGCTCTCCGTCCAGGCGTCGCGCGTCTTCAAGTTCGAGGAGCAGGAAGAGCTCCACAACAACATCATCGATAAGGGCCTCCTCAAGCTTGCGCAGGCCAATCTCAAGCGGGCCACCGTGATGGCCGAGGAGTACCCGGACGTCGAACTGGAGACACAGATCCTGATCGGCAAGCCGTTCCAGGTTGTCATGCAGTGGGCCGAGGAGGTCGATCCGACGCTTCTCGTCCTGGCTCGTCACGGCGCCCACCGGATCGAGGGCACGGAGATGGGGAGCCAGGCGGAGAACGTCCTGCGACTCGCCTCCTTCAATGTTCTTCTGATTGGCACGACGGACGTTCGGCCGGAGGAGATCCCCTGGATCGAGGAGGATGGCGAGCAGGGGCTCGAGTGGGCGCCCGATGCCGAGGTTCGAATCCTGCGCGTCCCGCCGTTCGCGCTCGGCATCGCCCGCAAGGCGGTCGAGGAGTACGTACTGGAGCACGCCGAGTACACGCCTCCCGGGATCCCCACGGTGACGAGCGCCTGGCTGGACCGTGCCATCCAGAAGCTCCTTCCCACCCACATGCAGCTCATCATGGGGATCGGCGACGCCGAGGAGTTCGCGCTCGCCGAGGTCAAGGCGGAAGAGTCGATGAAGAGAACCGTCATCGTGACGGCCGATGACGACGAGTTCGCCGAGCCGATGGCGGTGGAGACGCGCTGCCCGGTGACCGATCAGGTGAGCATGCGCCCGCGCACGGAGGCCGACCCGATCATCTGGACGCACGAGGCGTTCGCGCGCCTCAGGCTCGTGCCTCTGATTGCCCGACCGTTGGCCCGGAACACCGTCGAGAGCTTCGCTCGCAAGGCGGGCTTGTGGCGCGTCACGACTCGCGTCATGGACGAGAACAAACAGGCGATGATCGAGGCCGACGAGTTCGACATGGACACGATGCTCGTGATGTTCAACGAGCTGAAGGCGAAACAGGTGAAGGCGGAGGCGGCAGGCCTCGACGGAATGAGCGAGGAGATGCGCCGCTTCATCGATGAGGCGAAGGCCTCCGGCGTCACACGCTGTCCGATTCGGGATGTGGAACAGGGGATGTCCGACTGTCCTGTGGACTTCAAGACGGCCACCCCCGAGGAGGCGAGGCGCGCGATGGAGAGCTTCATGGCCGAGGAGGAAACCCGCCGTTGAGCGAAGCCCTCGGCGTCTCCCCGGCCCGCGCCTCCGCCGCGGCGCCCGCCGAGGACTGGGTCCCGCTCCCATCCGCCGAGACAAGCGAAGCCGCCGATTCTCATGCCCGATCGCCCGAGGCGATTCCTCACGTCGTGGCGTGGAATCTCACCCGCCGCTGCAACCTCGCCTGCGCCCACTGCTACATCTCCGCCGGATCCTGGGAGAGCGATGACCGCGAGCTCTCGACGGAGGAGTGCGTAAGGATCACCGACGAGATCCTCGAGCTCAGCCCCTCTCCGATGTTCGTTCTGTCCGGGGGAGAGCCGCTCGTCCGAGAGGACCTCGAGGCGATCGCCCGCCACGCCGCCGATGGCGGCGCCACCGTCGTGATCGGCACGAACGGGATCGGCCTCACGGCCGAGCGGATCGCGTCACTCAAGGATGCCGGGGTGCGCGGAGTCGCGGTCAGCGTGGATTCGCTGAACCCGGAGTACCACGACCGCTTTCGACACGGCCAGGCAGCCCTGGAGGAGACGCTGGCCGCCGTGGAGCGTCTGCGACAGGCGCGGCTGGATTTCGTCGTCCAGATGACGTTGACGCGGGGCAACCGGGACGAGATCAGGAGCCTCGCCGACTGGGCCGCCTCGGCCGGTGCCGTGTGCTTCAATCTCTACTTTCTCGTCTCCACGGGCCGCGGCGAGCGGATGCGCGGCCTCGAGCCTCGTGAGAACGAAGAGGTGCTGGCGGAGCTGGCCCACCTCCAGAAGGAGTACCGGGGGGTCATGATGGTGCGCTCGAAGTGCCAGCCTCAGATCATGCGCCACGTGTACGAGGCCGATCCTGAGTCACCCCTTCTCAACTACGCCACCCGCTGCCCGTGCGGCGTCCAGTACTGCCGCATCACGCCGGAAGGGAAGCTGACGCCCTGTCCCTACATGCCGGTCGTCGCCGGTGATCTGCGAAGCGAAGCCTTCGCGGACGTGTGGCGGGACTCGCCGGTATTCGGAGAGATCCGCGCCGGCCAGCTCAAGGGGAAGTGCGGACGCTGCGAGTACCGATTGATCTGCGGCGGCTGCAGGGCGCGAGCCTTTGCCGAGAGCGGCGACTACCTGGAGTCCGACGAGTCGTGCGCCTACGAGCCGACCGGCGAAGCCGAGCCGGTCCTGCCTCGCGTCGCGTCATACGGGACGGCGGCCGCCCCGGAGCTCCAGTGGAGCCCGGAGGCCGAGGCGAGGCTGGCGCGCGTGCCCTCCTTCGTGCGCGGCGTGGTCGCGAAGCGGCTGGAGGAGTTCGCCCGGCGCTCCGGGGAGTCGGTCGTGACGCCCGAGCTCATGGAACGGGTGCGCGAGGAGATGCCGGTGGACTTCTCCAAGCGGATGCCGTTCTTCCTGCGAGGTGAGCGCTGAGTCGCCGCGGCGTGCTTCGAGCGGCGGCCGGCGCCGCGGCGCTTCTGCTCCTCGCCCTGGAGCCCGGCCTCGCTCAGGAGGGTATGGCCGAAGCCCCGGCGTACGGGGACTTTCCGCTGATCGGGGCCCGCAGGGCGATCTGGATCGCCGCACAGGTGCACCTGATGTTCGCGGCGTTCGTGCTTGGCGTTCCGATGTTCGCGGTCGTCGTCGAGGCGATCGGCATCTTCGGTCGGGACGAGCGGTACGACAAGCTGGCGAAGGAGTTCACCCGGCTCCTCGTGGTCGCCTACAGCGCGACCGCGATCTGGGGTGCGATTCTCGTCTTCGTACTCGCCACGCTCTACCCGCGATTCTGGGCGTATCTGACGACCATCTTCGCTCCGTCGATGTGGGTGTACGCCGGGCTCTTCTTCCTCGAATCCTTCACCCTCTACCTCTATTACTACGGGTGGGATCGCTGGAAGAAGGGTCTCTCCAAGCTGGTCCATCTCGGCCTCGGCGTGGCGCTCAACGTCTGGGGCACCATCGTGATGTTCATCGCCAACGGCTGGCTCACCTTCATGATGAGCCCGCCGGGGGACCTCACGGCGGACACGGCCCCACAGACGGTTCGGCTCTGGAGCGCGATCGCGAACGCGACGTGGATGCCGATCAACATCCATCGGCTCATCGCCAACGTGGTGTTCGGGGGCGCCGTGGTGGGCGCGTACGCCGCGTACCGGTTCCTCACGTCGCGCACCGAGGAGGAGAGGGCCCACTACGACTGGATGGGCTACGTCGGGAACTTCATCGCGATCGGGGCGCTCATCGTGCTCCCCTTCGCCGGCTACTATTTGGGCCGCGAGATCTACGAATTCAACCAGCAGCTGGGGATCACGATGATGGGCGGCTTCATGAGCTGGCTGTGGATCATCCAGGCCTTCCTCATCGGCGTCCTCTTCCTGACCGGCAACTACTACCTTTGGGTCGGGATGGGCCGGATTCCGGGCGCAGAGCGCTTCATGCCCTACATCAAGTGGATGCTGCTCCTCCTCGTCATCGGGACGATCGTCTGGGCTACGCCGCATACGATGATCGCCAACCGACGCGAGATCGCGGCGATGGGCGGCACACACCACCCGTTCCTGGGCGTCCTGGGCGTGATGAGCGCGAAGAACACGGCCGTCAACCTGATGATCCTGACGACGTTCCTCTCCTTCCTCCTGTACCGGCGGGCCAACAAGCAGCCGGTCGTCTCCTGGGCGAAAACGGGGACGATGCTGCAAGGGGCGGCGTTCGTGCTCTCGGCGGCGATCGTCCTATTCTACGGGATCTACGGCTACTTCGTGACGGCGATCGTGCGGATCGGCTTCAGCGTGTACCAGGTCCTGGCCGTGCTCGCCTGCATCCTCCTCGTCATCGTTCTGGACGTGTTCATGATGAGGGGCGCGACCTCCCGAGGCGCCATACGCTGGGGCCAGATGCCGGCCCGCTCGCAGTATGCGCTCTTCATCCTCGCGGTCACCTTCACCTGGCTCATGGGACTCATGGGCTTCGCGCGCAGCGGGATCCGGCAGCACTGGCACGTCTTCGAGGTCATCCGCGACACCAGCCCCGAGGCGTTCACTCCCGCGCTCGGGCCGGCCGCCACGATGATCAGCATCTGCGTCCTCATCTTCTTCGCGCTCGTAGCCTTCATCTTCTGGCTCGGAGGCCTGGCCGAGCAGC
>JAUVMT010000129.1 GCA_030600085.1 Gemmatimonadales bacterium
ACGGCCGAAGGAGGGATGCTTGAGGGGGGAGCTCATCGTATCCGCGTCAGGAATTCGAGGCGTCGTGGATCACGGCCTCGCCGCTGCCACCGCCCGACGATACGGAGCCGCGTACGGCGAGTACCTGTCCGAGTTGCACGGTGCGTCACGTTCCGGGCGAGTTCTGCTTGGACGCGATAGCCGCACGTCGGGTGCCGCGCTCGCCGACGCCGTCGCCGCCGGCTTGACCGGTGTCGGTTGGGACGTGGGTGACCTCGGGATCGTGCCCACGCCCACGGCCCTGCTCGCCGTCCAGGAAGACGATCGGGCGTGGGGTGGCGTGGTCGTGACCGCCTCCCACAACCCGGCGGAATGGAACGGGTTGAAGCTCGCGTCAGCGACGGGCGAGTTCATAGATCCGGCCGGCGGCAGGGAGGTGCAGGCTCGGTTCGAGGGCTCGACGACACGCGAGGAATCCACGGAAGCCGGATCCCGACACCCGGCGGCCGGCCGACGTGTCCGCGGCCGGAGACAGGAAGTAGGTGGCGCCCTCGACCGTCACCTGGAGCGGATCCTAACCCTCCCGCTCCTCTCCCCGGGCGTCATCGCGGAGCGCCGTCTTCGGGTCGCGCTCGACTGCGTACGTGGAGCGGGCGGCCTCATACTCCCGGCGCTCCTGGAGCGGTTGGGCTCCGAAGTCGTCGGAATCCACCTGGAGCCCGACGGCCGCTTTCCGAGAGACCCGGAGCCGATCGCCGCCAATCTGGACGAGCTCGCACAGCTCGTCCGAGAGGCGGGTGCCGATTTGGGCATGGCCGTCGATCCCGATGTAGATCGGCTGGCCCTGGTAGACGAACGAGGCGTTCCCGTGGGAGAGGACTGGACGCTCGCCCTCGCCGTCGAGCTCGTGCTCTCGAAACGCTCCGGTCCGGTCGTCACGAACCTTTCGTCGAGCCAGTGCATCGAGGATGCCGCGGTGCGGGGCGGCGAGGCTTTCTACCGAGCGCCCGTGGGCGAGGCCAACGTGGCCCGCTTGATGGCGGAAGTGGGTGCCGTGATCGGTGGGGAGGGCAACGGCGGCGTCATGCTGCCCGCACTGCACGCGACACGCGATGCGCCGCTCGCCGCCGCCCTGATCCTGCAGCTGCTGTCGGAGCGCAACGAGTCACTCGGCGAGCTGATCGGAGCGCTCCCCTCCTACGCGGTGGTCAAGCACAAGGTGCCACGCCCGGAAGCTCCGCTGGACGTGGTGTACCGACGGCTCGAGAGCGAGGCACGGCGCGGCAGCGAAGTCGATCAGCAGGACGGGCTTCGGCTCTCGTGGCCGGCACGCGGAGAGTGGCTTCACGTCCGGCCGTCCGGAACGGAACCGATCGTGCGTGTGATCGCGGAAGCGCCCGAAGCAGGTGCGGCGGGATCCTTGAGTGACTGGGCGATCCAGCTCCTTCAGGAACCCGGCGACGACGTCGGGGAACAATAGAAAACCGGGTCAACGGTCCTCGCTGGTCCCCAACCGGCCAACGAAGGTTTAAGTATGTGTGGCATAATCGGTTACATTGGCACGCGTGAAGCAACGCCGTTGCTGGTGGAGGGGCTCAAGCGGCTGGAGTACCGCGGCTACGATTCCGCCGGCGTCGCCGTCCAGAACGGAGCCGGCGTGGAAGTCCGCAAGACCTCCGGCAAGATCGCACGGCTCGAGGAGCTGCTTACCGAGAGTCCGGCCCAGGGCTCGGTCGGCATCGCGCACACACGGTGGGCGACGCACGGTGCGCCGACGACGCCGAACGCTCATCCGCACATCGACGACTCCGGCCAGATCGCGCTCGTTCACAACGGCATCATCGAGAACGCCGACACGCTCAGGCGAGAGCTGCGCGAGGTCGGATACGAGTTCCTCACCGACACCGACACCGAAGTCTTGGCGCACCTCATCTCCATGTTGTTCGAGGGGAACCTCGAACAGGCCGTGGCGGCGACGCTCACGCAGGTTGAGGGCACGTACGGCCTGGCCGTTCTGGCCGCTCTGGATCCGGGGAAGATAGTGGTGGCGCGTCACGGCGCGCCGCTCCTGTTGGGCCTCGCCGAGGACGGCGAGAAGGCCATGTTCGTGGCGTCGGACGTGGCGGCCGTTCTTGGCCATACCCGGAAAGTCGTCTACCTGGACGACGGAGAGCTGGCGGTGCTCCGCAACGACGGCTACGAGCTGATGGACTTAAGCTCGCTCGATCCTGCTCGTCCTCCTCGCTTCATTGAGAAGGAGATCAGCCACGTCACCTGGGACCTCGACCGGATCGAGCGCGGCGGCTTTCCCCACTTCATGCTCAAGGAGATCTTCGAGCAGCCCGACACCATCCGGAATGCAATGCGAGGCCGGGTGTTGGAAGAGGAGGGAACGGCCAGGCTCGGCGGGCTTCACGGGATCTTCGATCGACTCAACTCCGCCCGGCGCATCATCTTCACCGCCTGCGGCACGAGCTGGCACGCGGCCCTGGTCGGCGAGTATCTCCTGGAGGAGTACGCCAGGATTCCAGTAGAGGTCGAATACGCCTCCGAATTCCGCTACCGGAACCCGGTGATTCCCGAAAACACGGTCGTTGTGGCGATCTCCCAGTCCGGGGAGACCGCGGACACGCTGGCCGCGCTAAGCGAGGCCAAGAAGCGGGGCGCCACGACGATGGGCATCGTGAACGTCGTCGGCTCGACGATCGCGAGGCAGACCGACGGGGGCGTGTACACGCATACCGGCCCCGAGATCGGGGTCGCGTCCACCAAGGCGTTCACCGGCCAGCTTACCGTCCTTAGCCTGTTCGCGTTGATGATGGCGCGGCGCCGCGGGATGTCGATCCTGCAGGGTCGCGAGATCGTCGCGGCCCTCCGCGACCTGCCCGAGAAGGTTGAGCAGCTGCTGAGCGCGCAGGAGCTCGTGGGCCAGATCGCGGCCGAGTACAGTGGCCACCCCAACTTCCTGTATCTCGGGCGCGGGGCCCACTTCCCGATCGCGCTCGAAGGAGCCCTCAAGTTGAAGGAGATCAGCTACATCCACGCCGAGGGCTATCCCGCCGCCGAGATGAAGCACGGACCGATTGCCCTGATCGACGAGGAGATGCCCGTGGTCGTGCTCGCGCCGAATGACCCGGTGTACTCCAAGGTCGTCTCCAACGTCGAGGAAGTGAAGGCACGGGGCGGCAAGGTCATCGCGGTGGTGAGTGAGGGTGATCGGGTTCTCATCGAGAAGGTCGACCACGTCATCACCGTGCCCAGCACGATCGAGATGCTGCAGCCGATCCTCACGTCCATTCCGCTTCAGATGCTCGCCTACCAGATCGCAGTCCGTCGCGGCTGCTCGGTGGACCAGCCTCGCAACCTGGCCAAGAGCGTAACCGTCGAGTAGCAGGCCTCCTAGCAGGGCGGCGGGCCTCTAGCGCCGCGGACCGCGGCGGCCCCATACTTGTGCGTCGCCGATCCGGCGCTCGCGGGCCCGCGGAGCGCGGATCGAACAGCGGGGCGTTGGGTTATACTTGCGAGTGAGCGACCGAGATAAGAGGCGCCGACCGAGCGGCGGTACGGACGTGACACCGGATTACCTTCAGCTCCTCAAAGAGCAGGTCAGCAAGTACGCCGGGACCCTTCGGGATGTCATAATCCTCGCCCCGGTGTATGCCGTGCTGATGTTCCACCTCCAGCACGATCCCCGGCTCGCCCCCCAGCATCGTCTTTGGGTAGAGGCGGCGATCGGCTATCTCGTCAGCCCTCACGATGTCATCCCCGAGGATGAGGTCGGGCCGTACGGTTACCTGGACGACATCTTCTGCTGTGCATACGTGGCGGATCGTATCGCCGAAGAGCTTGGCTGGGAGGTCGTGGAGGCGGGCTGGACCGGGGATGGCTCCGCTCTGGAGGTCTCCAAGAACGTCTTGGCCCGCGAGCACGAGCTGCTCGGCTACGCGGGAGATGACGTTCTCAGGTTCGCCGGGCTGGAAGATCTCTCCGAGGGAGCGGAACCGGAGCGCACGCGACCCTCGCGGACGTGAGTTCGGTGCTTTCTGATCCCACTGCCGCCACCGCTCGCGGCGGACGGCGGATCACCTCATCAACAGCGATCTCCGCGCTCGTCGTAGTCTGCCTCCTGCCGGTGGTCTCGCCCCGAGCGCTGCTAGCGCAGTACGTGATGCAGGCGCCCTCAGGGATCGAGATCGAGTTCTCCTCCACGCAGGTGCGGGCGATGCTCGACACGACGAGAACCCTCGAGATGAACCTCCAGGAGGATCCCCGCGTGCTCTACTTCACTCTCGTGGGTCCCGCGGTGGAGACGAGAGACAGCCTCGACGCCGCCTATCCGTGGAACGCGATCGAGGTACGCAACGACTCCGTCGCCACCATCCTGACGCCGGGCAACCTTCGAGAGGCGGACCGCGCCTACTACAACTACGCCGTGATCCGCATGCAGCTCGTGCGCGGATTGGACCCGGATGTCTCGTGCGAAGAGCTCATGGAGCGCGAGCTGGAGGCAGTCTCGGCCTTCGTGGACGGCTGGGTCACCTCCCGGCTTCTGTTCGGCGGTCTGCCCTTCACCGTGCTCGACGAGTTGGCCTTCGCTCGAGAGCAGGGACAGCTGCCGAGCATGCTCGCGGCGAAGGCGGATCGTCAGTTGGGCGCTTGTTCGGCCGAATGGTCCTCCGATCACCCCGAAGCCGTGGAGGCGTACCTCTCCTGGCGGGACACCCGGTTCCTGGAGCTGGCGGAGCCGGCCCCCGAGTCCCCGAATACGACGACGAGGGTCGAGTCGGAAGGCTCGTAGGAGCGGGCCCATGGCGCTGCGCCTCCACAACACGCTGACGGGGACGCTCGAGGTGCTCGAGCCGCTCGAGCCCGATCACCTCAGGATCTACAGCTGCGGCCCCACCGTGTACGACCGGGCGCACATCGGGAACTTCCGCACGTTCGTGTGGGAGGATCTTCTGCGCCGCTACCTCAAGCTCCGTGGGTACCGAGTGACACAGGTCATGAACCTCACGGATGTCGACGATCGGACGATCAACGCCGCCATCGAGCAGGGGAAGACGCTGGATGAGATCACGCGTCCGGTCGAGCAGCAGTTCTTCGAGGACTGGAAGGCTCTCGGGCTCGAGCCGATGGAGCACTATCCCCGGGCGACCGAGCACGTCGACGCGATGATCGAGCTGGTGCAACGCCTCGCGGATCGCGGACTCACCTACGACCGCGACGGATCGGTCTACTTCGCCATCGGTCGCTACCCCGAGTACGGAAGGCTCGTCGGCCTCGATGCGTGCGACCTCGGTTCGTCCGGTCGTGCCGAGGGGGACGAGGAGTACTCGAAGGAAGACCCGCGTGACTTCGTGTTGTGGAAGGGTGGCGACCGGGAGGAGGGTGACGTGGCCTTGTGGGACTCGCCGTGGGGCCCAGGCCGACCCGGTTGGCACCTGGAGTGTTCGGCCATGTCCATGCAGTACCTCGGCGAATCTTTCGACATCCATACCGGCGGGGTGGACAATATCTTTCCCCACCACACGAACGAGATGGCACAGTCGGAAGGTGCCACGGGTCGATCGTTCGCACGCTACTGGTTGCACGCGGAGCACCTGCTGGTAGACGGCGGAAAGATGTCGAAGTCGGTTGGCAACTACCACACCATCCCGGACCTTCTCGAGCGCGGACATCGCCCGTCGGCGATCCGTTACCTGCTTCTCAGCGCTCACTACCGGACGCAGCTCAATTTCACGCTCGGAGGTCTGGTGAAGGCCGACCGGGCTTTGGAGCGGCTGGAGGAGTTCCAGCGACGTCTCCGATCCGCTCATGCGCTTGAGCCGGCCACGGCATCCCCCGCGGAACCTTCCGCGAGCCCGGGTGTGGAACCGGCTCGCGCCTCTATCGGGGAGCTGGCCCGTCGTGCGCACGAAGCGTTCATTTCGGCGATGGACGATGACCTCTCGGTCAGCGATGCGATCGCCTCTGTCTTCACCATGGTCAGAGAGGTGAACCGCGAGCTCGATCGGGTGGGAGACCGGCTCACGGCGGGTGACGCGGAGTCGGCTCTTTCGCTGCTTCGCGACTTCGACGCGGTCTTCGGCGTGCTCTCGCTGCGAGGGGCAGAGAGGGGCGACGCGGATCCCGCGCTAGCGGCCTGGATGGATGAGCGGATCGCAGCGCGACAGGTGGCGCGCGAAGCTCGTGACTTTGCGAGCGCCGATGCGATACGCAGGGAGATCGAGGAGAGAGGAATCGTCATCGAGGACACCCCCGACGGCACCCGGTGGAAGCCCGTTGGCGAGGCGGTTTTCGGCGGTTGATACCGCGGATTGACGGTCGACGATGAAGCCCGTATCATAGAAGACTAATGTTGGTCAGGGCTATCGTGCGGCCTGCTCGCTGCGGGAGCGGTGAGGCGGGCCGTCTGATGCTGACGTAGCTCAACCGGTAGAGCATCGGATTTGTAATCCGAAGGTTGTGGGTTCGAGTCCCACCGTCAGCTCCGTCATGATGGAGCCCAGGGGTCGTTCGCCGGGCAGCGTGAGGCCCATCGCACCCCGACCCTTCCCGGGTGTTGACGGCCGGGGATGGTGGGGTACCGAAGCGGTCAAACGGAGCAGACTGTAAATCTGCTGGCTTAAGCCTTCGGAGGTTCGAATCCTCCCCCCACCATACACGAGTGCGACTGCGAGTCACACGAGTTCATCCAGTAACGTCCAACGCGACCTCCCCGGTCCCAAAAGGTAGAGAGACAGGATCAGCGATGGCGAAGCAGAAGTTTGAGCGGACGAAGCCGCACGTAAACGTGGGGACGATCGGACACGTGGACCACGGGAAGACGACGCTGACGGCGGCGATCACGGAGGTA